>CADEFY010000171.1 GCA_902826705.1 uncultured bacterium | reverse complement strand
GAGCCGGCGCATCGGTGGTCGCGCGATGCTGGTCGTGACGCGCGCGTGGCTGGAGCTCGGCCTCGCTGACTCGGCGCTCGCCGAACTCGATCATCTCAGCGAGCGCTGGTACGACATCGGCGCGCTGTCGCCGGAGTCCCGCTTCCTGCGCGGCGAGGCCCTGAGCGCACTCGGCCGTGAGGAGACGGCGCGCGCCGAACGCCGGGCGCTCCTCGCCGGCTATCCCACCCATCCGCTCGCGTTCCTCGCGCTCGAGCGCATCGTCACGCATCACGTCGATGCCGGGCAGCGCGAGCTGGCGCGGCTCGAGGGCGATCAGGCGCTCGCCACGCTCGCCCGCACCCTCCAGAACCATCGCGACCCCGGTGTGCAGCGCGAGGCGATGCTCACGCGCACGCGGCTGCTGGACCGACTGGGTCCGGCGACCGCGGCGGACTCCTCGGCGTTCGACGTGTTCGAGCGGTTCCCGGACGACTCCGCCGCCCAGGTGACGCTGCTCGACCGGCTCGACCTCTGGCCGCCCGAAGCACAGGCCGACGCCGCCCTCTGGCGCGCCCGCATCGCCTCGCGCAGTATGGCCCCCGAGGTGCGCGCCCGGGCGCGCCGGAGTCCGATCTCGGGGGAATGAGCATGAACTGGAGCTGGACCGCGTCTCCCGTCCAGGCCGCCGCGGTCTCCGCGACGGCGCTCCTGCTCACGGCCATCGGGCTGCTCGCGCTCCTCCGCCGAGGCCACTGGCTCACGACGCTGCTGTTCTCGTCGGCGTTCCTGTCGTTCGCCGCATTCCACGCCGGCACGCTCGGGCTGGTCAATGCCGGCTCGCTGGACGGCGCCCGCGACTGGGCCACCTACCTCGTGCGCGTCTCCTCGCTCGTGTCGTGGTTCTGGCTCACGCTGAGCGTGGTGCTCGGCCGTCCCGATCCGCGGCAGCATCTGCGCGAGGCCGGCGCGTATCTGGCGCTGTCGCTGCTCGGCTGCATCATCCTCAATGCCGTCGCGCAGTCCTCCGCGGTGATCCGCCGCGTCGATGGCGTGGGACCCGAGGCCGTGGTCGTGTTCGGGGCCCTGGGCAAGCTCTACCTCATGTACCTCGTGGTCGCGATGATGGTGGTGCTGATGAACCTGGAGAGCATGCTGCGCAATGCTCCCTCCGCCGGGCAGGAGCGCCTGCGGCCGCTGTTCCTCGCGATCCTCGTGGCGATCCTGGCCGAACTGCTGGTGGTCTCCGCGGCGCTGCTGCATGGCGGCCTGCGCGTGCGCTGGCTCGTGACGACTGCGCCCGTGGTGTTCCTCGCCGGTTCGGTGGCCGCGCTGGCCCTGGCGCGCCGGCGGCTGTCGGACATGAGCGTGCCGGTCGCGCGGCCGGTCATCTACTACTCCTCGGTCTCGCTCACGCTGGCGGGGGCGTTCCTGCTGGGCACGGCGATCCTGAGCCGGCTGGTGCCGGCGATGACCGACGCCTGGCGGCTCGGCGTCACGGTGGCATTCCTCATCGCCGTGGGCGGCGGCGGGCTGCTGCTGTTGGTGCACCCGGCCACGGGCCGCGCGATCCGCCGCTTCATCGACCGCAATCTCTACGCCAACCGCTACGACTATCGTCGCGAGTGGGAGCGCGTGAGCACAGAGCTCACCCCGAGTGCGCGGCCCGAGGAGATGTGCCGGCGCATCGAGTCGCTCGTCACCTCGGTGTTCGACGCGGAGAAGGTCGCGCTCTACCTGCGTGAGGACGACGGCCGCCTGCGCCGCTGGCACGGGGAAGGCGGACTGCCCGGCGAGATCGCGGCCGACCATCCGGTGGTGCAGGCGCTGCGCGCGCGCGCCGTGCCCATCGTGTTCCGCGAACTCGACCGCGATCTCGACCACCTCTCGCTCGTCGTCGAGTCGGCGCCCTGGCGTGACGGCATGCTGGCCGAGGTGTGTGCGCCATTGCCGATCGGCGAGGAGATGGTGGGGCTGCTGTGGGTGTCCACGCGCCGCGGCGGCGAGTCATGGTCGTGGGAGGACATCGAGTTCCTCGCCTCGCTGTCCCGTCACCTCGCTGCCTCGCTGTGGGCCGCCAAGCAGGCCGAGCGCATGGCGGAGGCGCGGCAGCTCGAATCCCTGCACCGGCTCTCGAGCTACGTGCTGCACGACATCAAGAACCAGGTCTCGGGCCTGTCGCTCGTGGTGGAGAACGCCCGACGTCACCTGGGCAATCCCGAGTTCCAGCGCGATGCGATGGGCGTGGTGGAGCGCACCGTCGCGTCGCTGCGCGAGCTCATGGACCAGGTCTCCGGCGTGGGCCAGCAACCGCCGCTCGCGCCAGCGCCATGCGGCGTGCGAGCGCTCATCGACGACGCGCTCACGGCATCAGGGCTGGGCCTCGGCGAACGCCAGGGAGTCACGCTCGCGATCGACGTGCAGCACGGCGATGACGAGGTGGTGGTGGACCGCAGGCGCATCGCACGCGTGCTCGTCAATCTGCTGATCAACGCCCGCGAGGCCATCGGCGATGCCGGACGCATCGCATTGCGCGCGACGCGGGAGACCGCCGAGGACCGCGACTGGCTCGTGGTGGCGGTGGAGGACGACGGCCGTGGCATGAGTGAGGACTTCCTGCGCAATCGGCTGTTCCGACCGTTCCAGACCACCAAGCGCGGCGGGCTGGGGATCGGACTGGCGCAGTGCCGCGGGATCGTCGAGGCGCACGGGGGCTCGATCGACGTGACGAGCCGCGCCGGTGCGGGCACCACGTTCCGCCTGCGGGTGCCGTGGTGCGGCGAGCGCCCGGAGCGGACCGACCCGGCCGTCGCGGCCGCGGGCATGGAGCGAGCATGAGCCTGGACACGATCCTGATCGTCGATGACGAGGACAGCATCCGCAATCAGCTCCGCTGGGGTCTGGCAGGCCAGTACGAAGTGGCCACCGCGGGCACGGCGGACGAGGCGCGCCGCATGCTGCGCGACCTCAAGCCCTCGGTCGTCACGCTCGATGTCACGCTGGGGCCCGCCGGCGCGCCGCCCGAGGGGCTGGCGCTGCTCGACGAGATCGTCGAGCGCCACCCGCATACCAAGGTGATCATGGTCACCGGCAACGACAGCCGCGAGAACGCCATCGCCGCCATCCGGCGCGGCGCGGTGGACTGGTACGCCAAGCCGATCGAGCTCGAGGAGCTCAAGGTCATCCTGCGGCGCGCGCTGCACATCCGCGACATCGAGCAGGCGCAGAGCGCCTCGGCGCCCGCGTTCCGCAAGCGCTACCACCGCCTGGTGGGCGAGTCCGAGGCGATGCGGCGCGTGTTCAGCCTGATCCAGCGGGTCGCGCCCACGGACGCCACGGTGCTCGTGAGCGGCGAGAACGGCACGGGCAAGGAGCTGGTGGCGCATGCCATCCACCAGGCGAGCGGGCGGCGAGACGAGCCGTTCGTGCCCATCAACTGCGGTGCGATCCCGGAGAACCTGCTCGAGAGCGAGCTGTTCGGGCATGAGAAGGGCGCTTTCACCGACGCGCATCGCACGCGCGAGGGGCGTTTCGAGCTGGCGGACCGCGGCACCCTGTTCCTCGACGAGCTCGGCGAGCTGCCCACGCATCTGCAGGTCAAGCTGCTGCGCTTCCTGCAGGACCATCTGATCGAGCGCGTGGGCGGTCGTGAGACCACACGCGTCGATGCCCGCGTCGTGGCCGCCACCAATCGCGACCTGCCCGCGCTGATCGCGGCAGGACGCTTCCGTGAGGACCTCTTCTACCGTGTGAGCGTGGTGCGCGTGCATGTGCCCGCGCTGCGCGAACGCGGCGATGACCTGCGCCTGCTCGCCGAGTACTTCCTCGAGTTCTATGGCCGTCACCACAAGCGACGACTGCGGGGGTTCACCCAGGCCGCGCTGCGTTCCATGATGGCGCACGCTTGGCCGGGCAACGTGCGCGAACTCGAGAACCGTGTGCAGCGGGCGGTGATCCTCGCCAACGACTCGTACCTGCGGCCGGAGGACCTCGAGCTCGAGTCTGCGGGCGGCAGCAGCGAACCCCTGCCCACGCTGCAGATCGCGCGCGACGAAGCGGAACAGGCGCTGATCGTCGAGGCGCTGGTCCGCAACGCCGGCAACGTGACTCGCGCGGCACGCGACATCGACGTGAGCCGGCCGACGCTGCACGATCTCATGCGCAAGCACGGGCTCGACGCCGCGCGCTACCGCCATCCCGACCTGCCGGGCGGCGAGGACGAGGGTGACGAGCCGGAGGGGGGCGCGTGAGCCAGGGATTCTTCCTCGCGATCGCCGGCAACATCGGCGTGGGCAAGACCGAACTCACCAACCGACTCAGCGCGGAGCTGGGCTGGGTCGCGTACTACGAGCCGGTGATCCAGAACCCGTACCTCGATCCGTTCTACCAGGACATGGCGCGATGGAGCTTCCATCTGCAGATCTACTTCCTGAGCGAGCGCTTCAAGGCGCAGGTCGAGATCGGCCGCAGCACGCTGCCGTTCATCCAGGACCGCACCATCTACGAGGACGCCGAGATCTTCGCGCGCACGCTGCGCGCGCAGGGCTCGATGACCGATGTCGACCACGCCAACTACTCGGCGCTGTTCGATTGCATGGTGTCATTCCTCCGCCCGCCGGACCTGATCCTGTACCTCAAGGCCAGCTCCGAGACGCTCATGGGCCGCATCGCCAAGCGCGGCCGTGACAGCGAGAAGGCGATCACGCTCGACTACATCCAGCGCCTGAACGATGCCTACGATGACTGGATGCGGCGCGCTGCGCTGCAGGGCGAGGTGCTCACGATCGACACCGACCGCGTGCCGTTGCAGGGCGAGACGCCGGCGTTCCGCGACCTCGTGGCCGACCTCAAGCGCCGCTACCCGCCGCAGGCCGAACTGCGGCTCTGAGCCCGCACGCGTCAGCGCCGGCGCGGCTTCCGCTGCTTCTTCGGCTTGGACCGGTTCGGCTCGGGCCCGTCCACATCGCGCGACTCGCGCAGGGCGGTCGCGGCCCGCGAGCCCGCCATGTCCGCGAGCAGCAGACACACGAGCCCGAGCGTCGGCGGATCCTCGAGCTTGGCCAGGTCGCGCGGGCGGTCGCTCGGCACCCGGCGGCCCAGCCAGCGTGCGCACGCGGTGGCGAGCGACTCGGGCTCCGTCGGCCCGGGCGGCAGGCGCACCCCCACGTCGTGCAGGCGCGCGACGTCGCGGCCCAGCTCGCGCCAGCTCGAGGCGCGCTCGGGCGCCGCCTCGGCCGCATCCTCGGGCAGCACACCGAGCGCGATGAGGGTGTCGCGCAGGCGCGCGGCGTCGTCGTCGACCCGCTGCAGCGGACTGGCGGCGCTGTGCGCGAGCATGCGCCACCAGCGCTCACGCGACAGCGCGTCATCGGGGTGCGAGCCCGCGGGCACGAGCGCGGCCCGCTCACCCCATTCCAGATAGCGGCACGCCCAGGTCGGGTCCTCGCGCATCGTGGGCAGGCGCTGGGAGATGAAGGGCAGCGGCTCGATCACCGGAGCCAGCTCCCATGGGGCGGCGGGGTCCGCGCACTCGCGGACTTCGAAGTGCAGGTGCGGCGTGGACGCGCGGCCCGTCTGTCCGACGCGTCCGAGTGGTTGGCCGGCGGCTACGACCTCACCCCGCTCCACGCGCATCGAACCGCGCTGCAGGTGCGCGTACACGCTGTAGTGCAGCGCACCGTCGCGGCTGCGGTGCGCCAGCACGATGTGATCGCCGTAGCCATCGCCCTCGCTGCGCGCGGCCTTGAGCACGATGCCATGCGCCACGGCGCGCACCGTGTCGCCGGCGCGGCCGTTGGCGAGGTCGCTGCCCTGGTGCGTGACCCTGCCGCGGGCGCGCAGCACGCCGCGGTTCTCGCGGAAGCTCGGGCCGCCCGGCAGTGAGGGGCCGAGCGCGTAGGGTTCACCCACCGGCATCAGCCACGCGCCAGCCGCCGGCCAGCGCTCCTCGAGCGAGGACTCCACGGGCAGCACGCCGCCGAGCAGGAGGGGCGTCGCGAGCGCGGCGGCGGTCAGCCAGCGCATCGGCTCACGCAGGCTATCGGAGCACCACCACGCGCGCGGCGCGATCGGTCCCGGCACGGCGCACGAAGTAGATGCCGGGCGTCAGGCGCTGGGTGGCCGAAGGCCCGAATCGTGCGACGCCCGTCTGCTCGCAGACGGTCTCGGCCACGCGACGGCCGCTCGCATCGATCAGGTCGACCCGGCTGCCGGGCGTCAACTCGGGCCCGCGCGCCTCGAGCATCCGGCCCGTGCGCACCGGCAGCGGTCGCACGGCCAGCGCGGTGCTCGGTGGCACTGCAGGCTGAGGCGGGGCGTCGAGCGCCTCCTCGCCGTCGGTGCGGCGGCTGCGGGTGCGCAGGGTGATCTCGGCACCGTCGAAGCTCGTGTACACCACGTCGATGCTCCCATGGGTGATGGCGCCGATGCCGGGCCTCGCGGTCCGCTCGTCGCCGGGTTCGGTGACCCGCGTGGGGAACCGGTCCCAGCCCTCGCCGGGGCGCCAGCGCAGATACCGCACTTCCACGCCGAGCAGGCTCGAGCGTTCATACGCGACGTGCACCCCGTGCCGCAAGTCGACGGTGAGATCGGGACTCTGCAGCGCGTCGCCCGCCGCTTCGATCACCGTGTCGCGCGGCGACGGCGCGGCGAACCGCGAGCGACGCTGGT
>CADEFY010000170.1 GCA_902826705.1 uncultured bacterium | reverse complement strand
TGGCCGCCAAGCGGCCCCATCCCACGCCGCCAGATGGGGGACCAAGACATCGCCCGCGACCGAGAAGTCGCCTCCGATGAGCATGTCGCCTGCGCGACGACCGACCGCGCGGATCCCTTCACCGGCCAGCGGCAGCGTGAATCCTGCGGGCCAAGCGGCATCGCGCGAGGTGAAGTCGACGGTCGCGCCGCTCGCTGGACCCGACATCAGGGCCGCGGCCGCGAGGGCCTGTACCAGGCTCGTCATGCGCAGCTTCGCCATCTCGCACCTCCGTGTGCGTGGACCTGCGGCGAGACTGTGCCGCAGAGAACCAGGATCATACCTTGCGACATCGAGAATGCAATCCTCGATGTGGAAGTGCGGGCGCGATCAGCGCCGCAGCGCTTGGCAGGGCAGGCCGAACCAGCCGATCACGAGTTCGGGTACGGGGCCGTTGCCGCGCTTGATCCACACGTGCACGGCGTCGGGCTCGGCGGTGCTCACGTAGCGGCCGCCGCCGATGTGCGTGAGCGGCACCTGCACCGCCTCGCCCGCGCCACAGCTCACGGCGAGCGTGAGTCGGCCCTCGCGTGCCGCGAGTTCGAACGAGAGCTCGCCACATGCGTAGGCCCCAACGGCGCGCTCGAGATCGGCGGCGCGGATCGGCACCTCGGCGTGCGCGGGATCGGGGGCGCCGAGCACGCGGCGCGCGATGCGGCGCTCGAGCGCGGGCAGCGACCACGCGTGGGGCGCGCGCACGGCGAGCGCGATCGACAGGTCGTCCTGCGGGTAGCGTGCGAGCACCACGGTGGTGGTCTCGGTGCTCGCGGCATGCATCACCTTGGCGCGGCCCTCGAACGTCTGCAGTTCGAGGCCCATGCCATAGGGCCACTCGCGCTCATCGCGCAGCGTGACCAGCCGCGTCATCTCGGCGTAGCGCTCGCGCGAGACGACCGCGCCCTGCTCGAGTGCACGCGCCCAGCGCGCGAGATCGGCGACCGAGGCAGAGCGCGGCGGGTTCCACTCGGAAGTGTCCCTCGCCGGCAGGCCCGCGCGCGACCAGACGTCATCCATCAGCGCACCGACCGAGCGGCCCGTCTGCGCCTCGAGCGCCTCGGTCGCGGCCTCGCGGTGTGCGCCTCGCTCGGTCCAGCGCTCGCGCGGCCGGTGCTCGGCCACCCACGCGCCGGTCGAGTCTCGCGCGTGCAGCCCCGACACCTGGTGCAGCAGCTCGCGCAGCGTGGGGGCCGCCACGCGATCGTCGGCGAGCCGCAGCGCCAGTTGTTCGTCGAGCGCGATGTGCCCCGAATCGACCTGCACCAGCGCCGCGGCGGCCAGCATCTGGCGTTCGAGATCGTCCAGGGCGTATCTCGAGTTCGCCCATGCGTGATCTGAGCCGACCCAGCCGCCCACGGCTCCCATGCCTCCCACGAGCACCAGCGAGTCGCCACGCAGGATGGCCAGCTCGATCCGCCCGGCGTCGTGAGCGGCGAAGTAGCGTTCGACCTCACGCTGCACGTGCTCCGCGCGCGCCGCGTCCCACTCCGGCAGCCGCACCCGGCGCGGCGCGCTGCAGCCTGCGCCCGCGAGCAGCACCGCGAGCATGAGCCCCACCCCGATCGCGCGCGCGCTCATGCCACGTACTTCGCCACCATGCGGTGCACGGTGGAGACGTTGCGGAACGTGGAGCGACGCTTCAGCGCCTTCTCGAATCGCGCATTGGAGAACGTGGACTCGACCTGGCCCACACGGCACAGCCAGAACACCTCGCGCGCATGCGTCGCGAACGCATCGACGTCGGTGGCGAACGCCTGCAGGCTGCGGCGCTCGGCGGCAGTGAGCGGCGTGTCGAGGAACCCCACGTACATCGCGCGGGCGCGATCGAGCTCGGCGCGCGAGAACGGCTGGTGCGCTCCGGTCGTCGCCAGTTCGGCGCCGCTGCGCACGAACGTCGCCACCTCATAGCCCAGCGCTTTGTGCAGATGCGCCTCGATGCGTCGGATCACCGCGGGGCTCGGAGAGACGCGCGCCTCGAACACCACGTTGCCGCTGGCGATGAACGTGTCCTCGACGCGCATGCCCGCGGCCTCCAGGTGCTTACGCAGCGCCACCATGGTGACCGTGTGACCGCCCACATTGATCGCACGCAGGAACGCGAAGTGCCGACTCATGCGTGCAATCTGGCATGTGCGCCCGCACCCCTCAACCTCGCATGGGGGCGTCCGATACTCCCCAGCCACGCCCCGTCTCCACGACCCGCCGAGGAGCCATGCCCGAGCCCGCACGCACCTACCATGGACTGGCCGCCATCCTGCTCGATGCAGGCGTCGTGACCGCGGAGCAGATCGAGCGCGGGCTCGAGCGCCATCGCGAGACCGGCCTGCGCATCGGCGAGACGCTGGTCGAGATCGGTGCGGCGACCGAGGAGGACATCGGCTGGGCGCTCGCGCGCCAGCTCGGGCTGCCGCTGGTGGACCTGCAGAGCGACACGCTCGACCCCGACCTGATCCGAGCGTTCCCGGCGGGCCTGCTGTACCGCCTGCATGCGGTGCCGCTGCTGCGCTCCGAAGAGGGGCTGTCGATCGCGTTCTCGGATCCCACCGATGCCGCGGCCAACCTGCATCTGGAGTCGATCGCGGGCTGCCCGATCCTGGCCAGCGTGACCACGCCGTCCGCCGTGCGGCGCGTGCTCGCGCCGCTGCTGGGCGCGCATGTGGCCACGAACCCCGCTCGATCGCTGCTCGTCACCCCCGCCGGCCCGGGCACCGTGGTGTGGGAGCGCTCGGGTGCCGACTTCCTGCACTTCCATGTGCACAGCGCCGTGCGCGCGGGCGCCACCGCCGTGCACTTCGTGCCCTCGCCCGGTGGCGTGCGCGTGTTCCAGCGCCGCCCCGAGGGCATCGTCTCGGTCGCCTCGGAGCCCACCGAGTCGTACGAGGCGCTGCTCACGCAGCTCGAACTGCTCGGCGCGCCGGTCGGCGACCTCGAGCGCGACCTGCACCGGCTCGCGCAGGTCACGCTGGAGATGCCCGGCGGAGCGCTGTCGCTCGGCGTGGCGCTGCTGCTGCACGCGGGCGCCACGCACGTCACGCTGCGCCTGCCCGCGGCCCAGGGCGTTCCCGCATCCCTCGATGCGCTCGGGCTCGATCCCGTGGACCTGGCGTGCGTGCGCGAGGTGCTGCACCGGCCTGCGGGGCTGGTGCTCGTGAGCGGACCGGTCGGCTCCGGCTGCTCCACCACGCTCGCCTGCCTGCTCGCCGAGGCGCTCCGCGACGACCGCAGCGCCATGGTGTTCGGCTCGCGGCTCGCGCTGCCCGCGCCCGAGCGCGTGGTGCTGGCGCTGCCCGAGCGCGCGGCGCGCAACGCGTGGGAGGCGATCGTGACCGAGCACACGCCCGACGTGGTGGTGCTCGACGACGTGGCGAGCGGCGAGGACCTGGCCGCGCTCACCTCGGCGGCCGGCATGGGGCGGCTGGTGATCGCGCGCGTGGACTGGGGCGACACGTTCGCGCTGCTCGAGCAGATCACGAGCCGGCCGCACGGCCGTGCCGCCGCGGCGAGCCGGCTGCATCTGGTGATCCAGCAGCGACTGCTGCCCCCTGCGCCGGTCGCCGACGGGGCGACGCCCCGGCCGCGCGCGCGGTTCGAGACGCTGGTGATCAGCCAGGCCATGCGCGCCGCGTTGCGCGGCAGCGCCACCGCCGACCGGCTGCGGCAACTGGCGCAGGCCGAGGGGTTCTTGGACCTGGCCGCTCGACTCGACAACGAAGTGCGTTCCGGACAGCTCGACGCCGCCGCCGCGGCGCGGGCCATCGCGAGCTGACCATGGCCATCGACCTCACCGCGATCCTCACGTTCGCCAAGGACGAGGGCGCCTCCGACGTGCACGTGGCGCCCGACCTGCCGCCGATCCTGCGCATCCGCGGCGAGACCGTGCGGCTCGACATGCGCGCGCTCACGCCCGAGGACACGCACGCGGCGATCTACGACGTGATGAACGACCAGCAGAAGCGCATCTTCGAGGAGAGCCGCGACCTCGACTTCGCGCTCGAGATCCCCGGGGTGTGCCGGTTCCGCGCCAACGTGCTCATGGGCCGGCGCGGCGAGCAGGCGGTGTTCCGCCTGGTGCCCACCACGGTCAAGTCTCTCGATGAGCTGGGCATGCCGCCGGTGCTCAAGCAGCTCGCGCAGAAGGAGAAGGGACTGGTGGTGGTGACCGGGCCCACGGGCTCGGGCAAGTCCACGACGCTCGCGGCCATGGTGGACTTCATCAATGAGACCGAGCGCGGCCACATCCTGACGGTGGAGGACCCGATCGAGTTCGTGCACCCGTCCAAGAAGTGCCTGGTCACGCAGCGCGAGGTGGGACCGCACACGCAGTCGTTCACCAGCGCGCTGCGCGCCGCCCTGCGCGAGGACCCGGATGTGATCCTGGTGGGTGAGTTGCGCGACCTGGAGACCACGCAGCTCGCGATCTCGGCCGCCGAGACGGGGCACCTGGTGTTCGGCACGCTGCACACCAACTCGGCCAGCAAGACGATCGACCGCATCATCGACATCTTCCCCTCGGGCCAGCAGGCGCAGATCCGCACCATGCTGTCGGAGTCGCTCGAGGGCGTGGTGGCGCAGACCCTGCTGCCGAGCCGTGACGGCAAGGGGCGCGTGGCCGCGCTCGAGGTGCTGGTGGGCGTGCCCGCGCTGCGCAACCTGATCCGCGAGGACAAGACCGCGCAGATCCTGTCGGTGATCCAGACCGGCGCGCAGCACGGTATGGTGAGCCTGGACCAGTCGCTGCGCGACCTGGTCATGCAGGGCAAGCTCTCGCGCGAGGTGGCGATGTCCAAGTCGAGCAACCCGCGACTGCTCGAGTCGGCGGGCAGCGGCGCCGGTTCGGGCGACGCCGCGGCACCGCGCCCCGCAGCCGCCGCAGCCCCGGGCGCGAACGCGGCACCGCCGCGCCCCACGCCGCCGCGGCCCGCGCCCGAAGAACCCAAGCGCGGCTTCTTCGGCCGCTGAGCGAGGCCACGCCCATGACCCTCGAGGACCTGCTGCGCGGCCTGCAGAAGAGCGGCGGCTCCGACCTGTACCTGACCGCCGACGCGCAGGCGCTCTACCGCGTGGACGGCTCGACCGTGCCCGCCACCGACGCGCCGCTCGAAGCACCGCAGGTCGACGCCATGATCCGCGCCGCGCTGAGCGACGCCGAAGCGCGCGAGTTCGACCGCACGCACGAGCTGAACACCGCACGCATGGTGCCGGGCGTGGGCCGGTTCCGGCTCAACGTGTTCCAGCAGCGCGGTGCCACGGGGCTCGTGGCGCGCATCATCCCCATCGAGTTCCCCACCGCCGTGCAGTTGGGGCTGCCCGCCTCGCTCACCGAACTGATCATGCAGAAGCGCGGGCTGATCCTGGTGACCGGCGCCACCGGCTCGGGCAAGTCCACCACGCTCGCCGCGCTGATCGACCATCGCAACCGCCACTCGCGCGGCCACATCCTGACCGTGGAGGACCCGATCGAGTTCGTGCACCCGCACCAGGGCTGCGTGATCACGCAGCGCGAGGTGGGCGTGGACACCGAGTCGTTCGCCGCGGGCCTCAAGAGCGCCTTGCGGCAGGCGCCCGATGTGATCCTGATCGGCGAGATGCGCGACCTGGAGACCGTGGAGGCGGCGCTGCACTTCTCGGAGACCGGCCACCTGGTGCTGGGCACGCTGCACGCCAACAACGCCAACCAGGCGGTGGAGCGGTTCATGAACTTCTTCCCCGCCGAGTCGCACGCGCAGGTGTACGCGCAGCTCGCACTCAACGTGCGCGGCATCGTCTCGCAGCGGCTCGTGAAGCGCGCCACCGGCGACGGCCGCGTGGCGGCGATCGAGGTGATGCTCAACTCGCCGCGCATCGCCGACCTGATCGCCAAGGGCGAGATCGCGGCGATGAAGGCCGCGATCGAGGCCAACGCGCTCGACGGCTCGCAGAGCTTCGACCAGGCGCTCTACGCGCTGTACAGCGCCGGCGAGATCGAGCTGGACGAGGCGCTGCGCCAGGCCGACAGCGCCAACAACCTGCGCCTGCGGATCAAGATGGCGGCCTCGGGGCCGGGCTCGGGCGACAAGCCGCAGTTCAGCCTCAAGCAGGACGAGGCGGCCTGACGGGGCTTGGCTAGCAAGTGCAGCAAGTCCTAGACTTGCGTGCCTCTTGCTGTGCCGACGCGTTCGCCCATCGTCTGGAGAGCCCCCATGCCCGCTCGCGCCGCCGTCCCGGCCCTGCTGCTCGCTGCCGTCGCCTCGCTCGCCATGCCTAGCACGGGACTCGCCCAGGCCGCGACCGAAGCCGACACGTCGGTGGTCGAACTGCCCGGCACCAGTGTCACCGGCACGCGCCCCGTGGCGATGCGCGGCGGCTCCAGCGCGTTGCGCTCCGAGATCCGCGCCATGAACCTGCCCGCTGCGGGCACGCTCGAGGATGCGCTGCGGCGTGTGCCGATGCTGCACGTGCGCACCAACAGCCGCGGCGAGGCCGAGTTGTCGGTGCGCGGTTCGGAGTCGCGGCAGGTGGCGGTGCTGATCGACGGTGCGCCGCTCACGCTGAGCTGGGACGGCCGCACGGACCTGTCGGTGGTGCCCATCGGCGCCATCGAGCAGGTGGAGTTCTCGCGCGGCCTGTCCACGCT
>CADEFY010000169.1 GCA_902826705.1 uncultured bacterium | reverse complement strand
CAATTGCGCGCCGCGGCCGGTGGCCACGATGAGCGCGGTGGGCGTGGCCAGTCCCAGCGCACACGGACAGGCCACGATCAACACCGCGATCGTGTGCGTGAGTGCGCTCGTCAGCGGCGCGCCGCTCGCGAGCCAGGCCGCACCCGAGAACAGCGCGATGCCGAGCACCACCGGCACGAACACCGCCGCCACGCGGTCGACCAGGCGCTGCACTCGCGCCTTGCTGGCCTGGGCGCGCTCCACTGCCTGGACGATCTGCATGAGCATCGCCTCGGCCCCCACGCGGTCGGCGCGCATGCGGAACGCCCCGGTGGTGTTGAGCGTCGCACCGGTCACGCGCGCGCCGGGCGCGACCTCGACCGGGATCGGCTCACCGGTGAGCATCGACTGGTCGACCGACGAACGGCCGTCGACGACGACGCCGTCCACGGGCACGCGCTCGCCCGGGCGCACCTGCAGTTCGTCGCCCGCCCGCACCGCATCGAGCGGCACGTCGCGCTCGGCGTCGGACGACTCGCCCGCGGCGCGCAGCAGCCGCGCCACGCGCGGCCGCAGGTCGAGCAGGCCGCGCATGGCCTGCGAGGCGCCCGCCCTGGCGCGCGCCTCGAGCAGCCGGCCGAGCAGCACGAGCGCGACGATCGTGACCGAGGTGTCGAAGTACGTGTGCGTGTCGTGGGGCGAGGCAACGTGCGCGCCCGAGCCCCCCGCGACGACCGGCGCCAGCGTGAGCACCGCCGAGTAACCCCACGCCGTCAGCGTGCCGAGCCCCACCAGCGTGTCCATGTCGGGCGCGCGGCGTGCCAACCCGCGCCAGGCGCCGCGCACGAACGGCCACCCCGCGCCCCACTGCACCACGCTCGCGAACGCGAGCTGCAGCAGGTTCGAGAGGCGCGGATCGAGCTGCGGCACGCTCGGCAGCAGCGACGCGTGCGCGAGCAGCATCACCGGCGCCGCGAACGCCGCGGCGATGCCGAACCGCCGACGTGTCGCGGCCAGCTCGGCGCGGCGCTCGCGCTCCTCGGCATCGTCGGCCACGGGCGCGGTGACCACATGCGCGTCGTAGCCCGCGCCGCGCACGGCATCGATCAGCCGCGCCGGCTCGACCGCACGCGCGAGCTGCGCCTCGGCTCGCATGGTGGCCAGGTTGACGCTCGCGTCGACCACGCCAGGCACGCTCTTGACCGCCTGCTCCACGCGGCTCACGCACGAGGCGCAGTGCATGCCCGAGATGCGCAGGCGCACGGTCCCGAGCACGGGCGGAGGCACCTCGCCCTCGCGGCGGATCGACTGCAGCGACACGAACGTCATCGTCGGCTCCCGGATCGCGGCGGCACCGCAGCTACTGGATGCCGCCGAAGCTCTGCACGCGCGAGCCACGCTCGTAGTAGATCTCGCGCTGATCGGTGATGCCGAGGCGGAAGTAGTACTCCGCGCCGCTCCCCGGGGCGAACGACCGGGTGAACGAGGCATCCCAGCAATGGATGCGCCGGGTGATGTTCAAGGTCTGCGCCACGGGCTCGCCCAATGTCAGGTCGTAGTAGGTCGAGTAGTCGAAGCGCCAGTTGGGAGTGAGCTGGTAGCTGAGGGAGGCATTGAGCGCCGTCTGTGTGCGCCAGGTGTCCCCCGAATAGCCGCCCGCGTGCGAGAGCGCGCTCGAGAAGCGCCAACTGTCGCGGAACTCGTCGGCCGGCGCGACGCTGCCGGCGGGCCGGGTGGCGTCGGTGGCGAGCTGGGCCTGCTGTCCGGCGCGGCCACCGCCGGTGCTCGAGAGCTGGAAGCCGATGTTGGTGCCCAGGCTGCGGAGCGGCCGGCCCACGAGCGGATCGATCGACGCGTTGATGTCACCCGAGAGGTAGCCCGGCGGCTGGATCCGCAGCACGCTGCCGATCGGGGACAGCCCGCGCGTGAGCCCCTGTTTGCGCCAGAGCAGGTTGTAGCTGCCCGACGAGCTCAACTGGAGCAGGTTGTCGAGCCGCGTCACCTTGTCGCCATCGGTCCACTTGGCCTGCAGCCGCTGGTCCACGCCGAACGCGATACGGCCCACCTCGAACCCCGAGATCGAGATGTCGCTGAACGGATTGAAGCGGTTGCGCCGGACGCCGTTGGAGTCCGTGTACTGGAGACCGCGGAACTCGGGCGCGTACTGCACGGCGAACGACGGCGACAACACGTGCCGCAGCCCGAGCGCGCGCACCGGCGTGCGCATGGGCCGGAACAGCGAAGCGCTCATGCCCGCCGACGTGCTGAACACACCCGCAGGCACGATCGTGCGGCCGGTCTCGTCGAAGTCGAACACCACGCCCTGGGCCGACAGGCTCGGCGCGAAGTTGAGCCACCCGAAGAGCCTTCGCGAATCGCTCAGGCTCAGGTTGGAGGCGAACCCGCGGCGCAGCGCCGTGCGCGTGCCGAGGAACGTGGTGGAATCCGCCAGGCTGTCGGCGTTGAGGAAGTACGTGTAGCCGGACACGAACTCACGGTCGGTGCGCGACGATGTGAAGCGAGCGTTCAGGGTGAGGTAGGTGCTCTGCAGCGCCTTGCCGAGCCGCGTGTCGCGCAGGAACGCGCTGCTGCCGATCGTGCGCGTGGGGAAGCTCACCGACAGACTCGGCTCCGACTGCGTCAGCGATGGCAGCGAGGCGATCGTGCCGGGCACCGGGCCCTGCAGCGGGCCCTCGCCGTCGCGGTCCTGGATCGAGACGGCGGCGTCGAGGTCCTGGCGGCGGTCGAGCACCACGTTGAACGCGGCCCAGTCGGCCGCGTGCGTCACGGTGAGCGTGGAGGTGAGGAAGCGGTTGAGCCGCTGCGCCAGCGTGCCGCCCGAGAGCGGGTCGCCGCTGAAGTCGCGGCTGGAGACGAAGTCGCCGCGCGCCACCACACGCGTGCGCGGCGTGACCTCCTGCATATGGCTCGACTGGAACACGTAGTCGTCGCGCTCGGTGGACTGGTCGCGCTGGAAGCGGAAGTCGATCCGGCCATCGAACTTGTAGAGCAGCTTGTAGTTGGTCTCCAGGCGCGTGAGCCATGCAGGCTGGGCCTGGTAATAGTCCAGCGCCGCGCTCACATCGAAGTAATCGTTGGGCGCCCAGTAGTAGCCGGCGTTGCGGATGAACTGCCCCGTGCGATCGCTGAAGCCGAACTCGAACTGCGGGAACAGGAACCCCGAGTGCCGTCCCGGCTTGATCGGGAACACGTAGAACGGCAGCGCGAGGATGGGGATGTTGCGCAGGTAGAACACCACCGGCTTCGCGACCAGCTTGTCCTTGAGATAGATCTTCATCCAGCGCGCGGAGAAGTGATAGTGCGGTTCGTCCAGGTCGCAGGTGCTGTAGCGGCCGTCGAGCACGTGCAGTTCGTCGTCGCCCACCTTGCGGATGCGCGAACCGTGATAGAGCCCCTTCTCGTAGGTGGTCTGCGCGTCGTAGATCGTGCCGGTGCGGCTCTCGAGGTCGTAGGACATGAGGTGGCCGTCGACCGTCTCGCCCTTGTCCACGATCTGCGGCTTGCCTTCGGCCACCAGCGTCTGCTTGGCGCTGTCGAAGATCACGCGCCGCGAGTTGAGCTCCATCTCGCGGTACGTGAGGTGCGCATCGCCGTCGAGCACGATGCGGTCGTCGGGCACCACGAACTCGATCGCCCGGCCCTCGTAGCGGATCACCTCCGCGGCGATCGCCGTGGAGTCCTCGAGCGACACCGGCGGCCGGTACTCGCCCTTGGCCTGGCCGGTCACGCGGGCGCGGGCGATCTTCTTGTCCTTGAACAGCACCTTGATGGTGTCGCCCTGCGCTTCGTTGGTCTCGGCGGTCTTCCCCTCGCGCGCGACCGCGGTGTAGGCGTTGCGGGCCGAACCGACCGCGATCAGCGAGTCGATGCGGTCCTCCGTGACGAACGCCTCGATACGCTGTCCCGTCATGCGGCTCGTCTCGCCCTGCGTGGTCTCGCGGATCCCGGCGTAGTCCATGGTGGCGTTGCCGAGCACCACCACTTTCTCGAGCTTGCGCTGCCGCGACCACGTCTCGAGCGTGTCACCGGTGACCGTGGTCTCGTCATCCCACGCGCGCGGCTTGCCCAGCAGCATGCCGCGCCCGGTGGAGTCGTCGAAGAACGCGTACTGGCCCGAGGCGCGCAGCGTGTCGCGCTCCACCGTGACCGAGTCCGTGGCCTCGGCGGTCTTGCGCGCACTGTCCACGCGCAGCTTGAGGGCCCGCAGCACGCTCACCTTGCCATCGCCATCGCGCTGGCGCAGGACCGGATCGCCCGTGGCCAGCGCGACGCGTGTGGCGCGGTCGTAGTCGACCTCGGCGGCCTGCAGCTCGAGCCGGTTCTCGTCGTCCAGCCCGCGCACGCGTCCGCGCGCGCGGATGCGGCCGGCATCGCGCGAGTAGGTGGCCTCGTCAGCGAACAACCGCTGCTGGCGGTCGCGGCCCGTGACGCCACCGAACAGTCGCGCTTCACCCGTGCCGCGGTCGAACGTGCCGAACGGGGCGCGCAGCGTGGCCTCGCGGTCCTGGATCACCACGTCGCCCTGCAGGTCGAGCCGGTCGTCGGTCTCGTTGAACGACGCCTGGTTGCAGGTCACCGTGACCGTGGAGTCCACCAGCCGCACGTGACCCAGCAGGTGGATCATGCCGCTGGTGCGTTCGTAGCGGCCATGGTCCGCCGTGAGCGTGGTGCGACCGCGGCGCACGACGAGGTTGCCGTTGAGGAACAGCTCCTCGCCCGCCGGGCCACGACCGCCGGTCATGTTGTCGGCGGTGATGCGATAGGGCGGATCCGAAGGCGCGGCGTGCGCAGGCATCGGATGGCTCACGGCCGCCAGCAGCAGCAGTCCCGCGACCGCGCCGGCGCGAGCGCTCACACCTGCTCGCCCGGCGCGCCGCCGAACGCCTCCATCGCCTCGCCCACGGCGAAGAGCGATCCGGCCAGCAGCACGCGGCCGGCGGCGCGCCCCCGGCCGTCGCTGCCGTGGTCGAGCAGGCCCACGAGCGCGGCGCGCACCGTGGGCGCGACCTCGGCGCGAGCGCCGATGCGCAGGGCCAGGTCGAGCAGCACCTCGGGCTCCGCGGCGCGATCGCTCGCGCTGCGCGTGATCACGAACCGCGCCTCGGGCGCCAGCGCGTGCAGCCGCTGCAGCATGCCGCGTGCATCCTTGTCGCGGGCGCACGCGAACACGATCGCGGCCGGCGGCGTCATCTGCATGTCGGTCTCCCACGCGATCGCCAGCCGTCGCACGCCGTCCAGATTGTGCGCCCCGTCCCACCACAGCCGCCGCACCGTGGGGCTCGGCTCGAGCCGGCCGGGCCATCGCACCGAGGCGAACCCGTCGCGCACGGCGTTGAGCGAGATCGCCTCGCCCTGCTGCGCGAGCAGCGCGAGCACCGCGAGCGCGACGCGCATGTTGTCGCGCTGATGGCTGCCGCGCAGCGGCACCTGCAACTGGAACCGCCCCCAGGGCTCGCAGACCACCTCGAACCGCGAGCCCCACGGCCCATAGAGCGCCTGACGCACTTCGACCACGTCGCGGGCCAGGTGCAGCGGAGATCCCGCCTGCTCGGCCGCGTGTGCGATCACCGTGGCCGCGCCGTCGTGCTCCACGCCGGACACCACCGGCACGCCGGGCTTGAGGATGCCGGCCTTCTCGGCGGCGATGGCCGCGTGCGTGTCGCCCAGGATCTCGGCGTGATCCAGCCCGATCTGCGTGATCGCGCAGAGCCGCGGCGTGAGCACGTTGGTGGTGTCGAGCCGGCCGCCCAGCCCCACCTCGACCACCGCCCAGTCCACGCGCTCGCGCGCGAAGTGGTCGAATGCCAGTGCAGTGGCCACTTCGAAGAACGTGTGCTCGGCGCCAGCCGTCGTGGCGGCGAGCTGCGTGAGCCGCGCGCTCAGCGCGTCGGCATCGGCCCAGCGGCCGGAGACGCGGATGCGTTCGCGGAAGTCCACCAGGTGCGGGGACGTGTAGAGCCCGGTCGTGCGGCCCGCGGCGCGCAGCACGCGCTCGATGAGTGCGCACACCGAGCCCTTGCCGTTGGTGCCGGCCACGTGCACGGCAGGCCAGTGCTGCTGCGGGTCACCGAGCGATGCGAGCAGCGCGCGGGTGCCGTCGAGGCCGAGTTTGTCGCGCCGGCGCTCGAGCCCCCACAGGGCCTCGAGCTGACGCTGCAGCGGATGGTCCACGGGTCAGGTCGTCGCGATCAGGTCGTGGGCCGGGGGGCGTTGGAGTCGTACGCGTGCGGCGAGACGCCGCCTTCGGGGGCGAAACCGCGCGTGGAGTGCCAGAAGAAGCTCAGCAGCCGCCCGACATCCTCGCGCATCTGCTTGCGGTGCACGATGCGGTCGACGAATCCCTTCTCCTGCACGAACTCCGCGCGCTGGAACCCGGGCGGCAGATCCTCGCCGATCGTCTGCCGGATCACGCGCGCACCGGCGAAGCCCACGAGGGCGCGTGGCTCGGCCACGATCACATCGCCGAGCGAGGCGTACGAGGCCAGCACGCCGGCGGTGGACGGATCGGTGAGGATCGACACGAACGGCAGCCGTGCTTCGCGCAGCCGCGCGAGCAGGATGCTCGTCTTGGCCATCTGCATCAGCGACAGGATGCCCTCCTGCATGCGTGCGCCGCCGGTGGCCGACACCACCACCACGGCGCGCCGCTCC
>CADEFY010000168.1 GCA_902826705.1 uncultured bacterium | reverse complement strand
CGAGCACACCACCGAACAGGATGTCGACGATCCACTTGTAGCTGATCGGATTGACCAGCCGGCCGTCGGGGCGCTTGCCCTCGAGCAGCAGGTCGAACCACGCGCCCAGCGGGCTCGCCGGCATCGCCCACGTCGCGATGCGCAGCACCAGCAGCACGCACGCGAACCCGAGGAACACCTGCCCGACGAAGTTGAGCCGGTTCCAACCCGGACCGTGAGGCATCTTGGTCCGCTGCGTGTCCCCCAGCGTCTCGGCGAGCGCACCGCACGAGCACACCCAGCCGCAGTAGGCGCCCTTGCCCCAGCGCAGGACCGCGAGCGGGATGAGCACGCAGGTCTGGACGAACCCGATCGCGATCCACGCCCAGAGCGGCTCGTGGGTGAACACGTTATAGACGTTGAGCGGCCAGGCGAGCACGAAGCCGTACGCGCGCCAATAAGCGCGAGGATGACCCCACTCGGGCCAGTGATGAGCCAGGTACTCCGAGGCCGGGAGGTAGCTCTCGAAGAGGCGGTCGGCGATGTCCCGGCCCATGCCACGGTCGAACGCACCGTTGTATCCGAGCCAGGGCAGGAGCACCTCAGGGAGCAGGAACAGGGGAATGGCCTGGATGAGGAACAGCGTGAGTGTCTGGCGCGTCACGTACGGAGTGGATCGGCGCCGGATCCGGCGCCATCCGAACCACCCGATGAGCGTCGTGTACAGGAGCGTATAGTAGAAGGACCGGCTCTTCATGGACACGGCCACCGTGCCGAGCACGGTGGATCGATCGTCGACCTGTGCCGACCACCACGATCCCAGCGTGCCGAGCAGCGCCGGAACATCCCCAGGCCACTTCCAGCGCGACCACAACGCGGCCTCGAGGAATCCAGACGCCTTCCAGTCGTAGACCATCGCCAGGGCGACCAGGAACATGGCCACAGCAGCCCATCCTCCGACGGTCGCGTCGCCCGCGATGCGGACGCCGGACCTGCGCAGGAACGCCAGTGGCGCCTCGCGTCCGATCAGCGTGAACACGGCATCGTTCGGCAGGTGGTGCGATGCGCCGTGTTCGTCGAGGAGCGTGACCGATCCCGGGTCGATGCTCCCGACACGAGAGCCGAGCCGCAGTGCGATGCGTCCCGCTCGGGCGCGTTCCTCGAGTGCCTGCACGTTCTCGGGCTTGGCACGTGAGATCTCCCGTCCGCGATACGAGAGAGTGGTGTGAGCGCCGGCATCTGAGAGGGCGATGGCCGCTTCTAGCGCCGAGTCCCCTCCGCCGACCACGAGGACGCGGCGCCCACCGAAGTCCGCCGGGTCATGCAGGCGGTTGGAGACTCTGTCGGACTGCTCGCCCGGAACACCGAGGCGGCGGAAGTCGCCGCTGCGTCCGATCGCGACGAGCACACTCGGCGCCTCGACCCGGCCGCCATCTGTCAGCACCACACGGAGGCCTCGTGCGTGTCGCTCGACGCGCTCCGCCCGCCCGATTCGCACGTCGATGCCCGCGGCATCCGCCTGCTCGCGCAGTTCCTCGAGCAGGTCCTCCTTGACCGAAGCGTGCACCTGCAACTCACCCGCCGGTGTCATCTCGGTCGGGTACGTGAATATGGGTTTCGCCTTCGGGAAGTTGGCGACCGTCGAGAAGGACTCGGCGGCCTCGATCAGCTCGAATCGCATCCCCAGGCGCTTCGCCTCGATGGCCGCGGCGACGCCTGCGACACCGGCACCCAGGATGACCAGATCGGGTCCGCTGCCGACGCGGGAGGCGGCGCTGCGCTGCGCCGACTCGGCAGCGATCGCACGGACCGCCTGGGTTCCCGACTCCAGGGCGAACTTGAGCAACGGCACACCGGCCAAGTCGCCCGCGATGAACAGCCCCGGCACGTTGGTGCGGCCGTCTCGCCCCACGACGGGCAGCCGCTCCACGCCCCCGGCCGGCCATCTGAGGTGGAGCCAACGGGCGTAGCGCGCGAACAGGTCACTCATCCGGTGGGCCCCCATCTCATTCGTCGCGCGCTCGGTCGATGCGATGCAGTACGTGGGATCGCCGTGAGGTGTGGCATCGCTCGCGAGGGTATACGGTCGGCAGGGTCGGGTGGGACCGCCCGGGCCCCTAGCCGAGCAGTGGGCCGCCGAAGGTCCCCGTCCGGGTCCCGTTCTCGGGCATGTTCCGTACGACGGGTACACGTTTCCGCCTGGAAGCACGACCGATGCTCGAAGCCACGTCATGCGAGAGCCGAGGAGTCTGCATTGGAGACCTACTACGCGCCGAAGGACCTGGACCGATTCTCGGACATGGGACGCAATCGCCCTGAACTGTGGGCGAAGTTCTCAGATTACTACGCCGCCGTGTTCGCCGACGGGGCGCTCTCGGAACGCGAGAAGAGCCTGATCGCATTGGCGGTCGCGCACGCTGTCCAGTGCCCCTACTGCATCGACTCGTACGTCCAGTCGTGCCTCAAGCATGGCGCCGACCTCGACCAGATGACCGAGGCGGTGCACGTCGCGAATGCGATCCGCGGTGGCGCCTCGCTGGCGCACGGCGTGCAGATGCGCAACGTGGCCGAGAAGCTGGGGATGTGACGCGATGGCGCCGCCCATGATCCAGAGCCTTGCCTCGCGCGGCAGCCCGCTCGCGGCGCCCGAGCGGCAGCTGGCGATGCTCTCCGCGACCGGCATCGCCACGTTCGAGTCTGCCGTCGAAGCCGCGGGAGCGGAACCTCTGAAGACGGATCGCGTCGACGTGCTGCAGGTCAATGTCGGCAAGCTCTGCAATCAGACGTGTGCGCACTGCCACGTGGACGCGGGGCCCGATCGCCGTGAGGTCATGTCTGCCGAGACAGTGGCGCAGGTGATCGAGCTGCTCCGGCGCCATCCGATCCCGACGCTGGACATCACCGGCGGGGCACCGGAGCTGAATCCCGGCTTCCGGCAGCTCGTGCGTGAAGCGCGCGCACTCGGCCGGCATGTGATCGATCGGTGCAACCTCACCGTGTTGCTCACAGCACCGCAGGCCGACCTGGCCGGATTCCTCGCATCGCACGAAGTCGAGGTGATCGCCTCGCTGCCCAGCTTCCGAAGCGCAGGCACCGACGCACAGCGTGGCGAGGGCGTGTTCGCCAAGAGCATCGAGGCGCTGAGGCGACTGAACGCACTCGGCTACGGCCGCGGCGGCCCACTGCGGCTGAATCTGGTGCATAACCCGGTCGGCGCGTTCCTGCCCGGCTCGCAGGCCTCGATCGAGCGGGACTATCGTCGCGAGCTCGAAGTGCGACATGGCGTCGGCTTCGACCACCTCTACACCATCACCAACATGCCCATCAGCCGGTTCCTCGAGTACCTGGAGCACTCCGGCAATCTCCAGCGGTATGTCGAGCAACTCGTGCAGGCGTTCAATCCCGATGCGCTCGATGGGCTCATGTGCCGATCGATGATCTCGGTCGGTTGGGACGGCAGACTCTACGACTGCGACTTCAACCAGATGCTCGGCCTGACGGTGAGCGGAGACTCTCCCGACACCCTTGAGCGACTGTTGGCCAGCGGCGACTTGCGCCGTCGCGTCCGCACCGACCGCCATTGCTATGGTTGCACCGCCGGCGCGGGTTCCTCCTGTGGCGGAGCCCTGCGGTCATGAGGGCGACCGCACTCGCGTTCAGCGCGCTCACGCTGGGGATTGCCGCTGCTGCGATCGCTCGACCCGCTGCCGCGACCGAGGTGATCTCATACGCCCCGCTCGACTCCGTGCTGGCGCTCCACCTGCGCGACGGTCGCGTGGACTACGGTGCGATCGCGCGCGACCGCGGACCGCTACGCCGGCTGTTGGCTGCGGCCCGGGACGCGCGTCCCGAGCGCTTCACACGAAGCGAGCAGATGGCCTTCTGGGTGAACATCTACAACGCCCGCGTCCTGGATGGAGTGGCGAGAAGGCCGGGGCTCAAGAGCGTGCTCGATGTGGGTAAGGCCGTGGTCGTGCCCACGCTGGGTTTCTTCCGTGAGCGTGCTGTAGTGGCAGGGCGCGAACTATCGCTGAACGACATCGAGCATCGGATCCTTCGCGAGGGGTTCCACGAGCCACGGCTCCACTTCGTCCTCAACTGCGCTTCGGCGAGCTGCCCCAAGCTGCCGGTGCGCGCACTGGATGCCACCAGCCTCGACTCGACGCTCGACGCTGCGACCGCGGAGTTCCTCGCGAACCCGCTCCACAACCGCATCGCGCCGGGTGGCGAGTTGCAGCTCTCCTCGATCTTCAAGTGGTACCGCGACGACTTCGAGTCTTCGGCCGGCGGCCTGCCGGCGTTCCTGGCGCGCCACTGGAAGGGCGCACGTCTGCGCGGGAACGAACCGGTGCGATTCCTCGACTACGACTGGTCCCTCAATGGCCACTGGTGAGCGGCTGTCGCTCATCATCCCGAGTTGGCGGGAGGGGGCTTCGCTGCTCGCGGCTGTGCGAGCGGCCCGCGCCGCACTCTCGCCCGATGAGACCATCGTCGTGGCGGCGGATGAACCCGAGGCCGTTCGTGAAGCCGCGCAGGCCGAGGGCGTGCGATGGTTCGATTCGCCGCGAGCGTGTCGCGGAGTGCAGCTGCGAACCGGCGGACTGGCGGCGACCAACGACGTCCTCGTGTTCGTGCACGTCGATTCGCGACTCCCGGTGGACGCCGGGGAGCGGATCCGCGCCGCGCTCGCAGCAGGGACATGCGTGGGCGGCGCCTTCCGCCTGCGCTTCGACCGCTCGCATCCGGCGCTCGGCCTGCTCGCGCGCCTGAGCGCACTGCGCTGGACTTCTGCGTTCCTCGGAGACCAGTGCTTGTTCTGCAGACGCGCGGACTACCAGGCCGTCGGTGGCTTCTCCGAGCAACCGCTGTTCGAGGACGTGGACCTCGCGCGCCGGCTCGCCCGGCGCGGCTCGCTCGTGCGTCTGCCACAGGCCGTGACCACGTCGGCGCGGCGGTTCACCGCCGACGGACCCATCCGACGCCTGATCCTGAACGCGTTCCTCATGTGTGCCTTCCATGCTGGCGTCAAGCCGCAGCGGTTGCACGACTGGTACACGAACCAGTCGCCTTCGACCTCCTGAGTCGCACGTCCGTCCCGAATCGAGGATCCGCTGATGCCTGTTGTCGCGGTCGCCAGTGTGGTCGCCACGCATGCGATGTTCGGCCAGCTGTGGGTCCGATGCTGGGTCTGATCCTCGGGGCTTGGTTGTCGCTCGCCTGGGGCAGGCCCGGCGCCCTGGACGAGGCATGGAGGGAGATCCGCTACCGAGGGCGCACGCAATTCGTCGTGGTCGCGGACAGTTCCGGCGTGCGGCTCAGTGCCGACGCCGTTGCGGGCAATTCCGGTCTCGTGCGCGCCCTGCCGCGGGGCGCACGCCTGAAGCAGTTGCGCTGGAAGTGGCGCGTTCTGCGGCATCCCGAGGGGGCCGACACGTCGCATCGATCCGGCGATGACCGGGCGGCCGGCATCATGGTGCTCGTCCACCGCAGTCTGTTGCCCTGGAGGACGCGGGCGCTGCTCTACCAGTGGTCCCCCGGGGCCAGCCTGGGGCCCTGGGTGTCGAGCCCCTACGCTCGCGACATCCGCGTGCTCAACCTGTCGCGCGATCCCGCAGGCGAGGCGTGGTTCGAGGTGACCCGCGATGTCGCGCGAGACCTGCGCGAGGTGTTCGGGGAAGACGTCACGTCGGTCGAGGCGATCGGCGTGATCTGCGATGCGGACAACACGGGCGATCGGGCGACCGCGGAGTTCGGCGAGATCCAGATCGACTACGGCCTCCCGGATGAGCCGGTCGCACCCAAGGGCCCCGCGAGATGATCGCGCGGAGTGCCGGGCGCTCTGCCGAGGCCGGACGCCGCCGCATCTCCGCACTCGCCACTCTCACCCGATACCTCGACTCATCCCCCGGCGGGCAGTCGAAGGGCCTTCAGATGGCCTCGGGCGTCGAGAATCGGTCGGGACTTCATGTCACGCCCTTTTGCGTGCCGCTTACGAGCAGGGCTTCGCGGTCCCCCGACAGCTGTGGCCCCTGCCTCCTGGTGACGCGCCGCTCACGACCCGACCGCCACCCGTGCCGTGAGCACCTGGCCCTCGGCGGCCAGTCGCATGAAGTAGACGCCCGCCGCCACGCGCTGGCCGCGCGCGTCGCGGCCCGACCAGCGGGCCGCGTGCTCCCCGGCCGCATGTGTGCCGCGCGCCAGCAGAGCCACCTCCCGGCCGCTCACGTCGATCACGCTCAGTCTGGCCTCGCCCGCGCGGCTCAGCGCGTAGCGCACGTGCCCCGCGCCGCGCAGCGGGTTGGGCGCCGCACCCATCAGTGCCAGGCGCGGCGCGCCGGGTGTGTCCCCCGCGTCGAGCACGCCCGCGGGCAGCAGCGTGGCCACCGGTGACTCGTTGCCGTGCACGTCGATCGCGGTGAGCTTGTACACGTACGGCGCGCCGGCGGCGTCGATGGCGCCGGTGTCCGCCTGCGCGCTCACCAGGTTGGCGGGACTCGGCACGAACGCGACGGAGCTGCCGCGGTACAGCCGGTAGCCGGCCAGGTCGGACTCGTGGTTGGGGTTCCACGCCATGCGCGTGGCGCCGCCGCTGTAGAAACCGGTGAACGGTGCGGGTGTGAGCGGCGCCAGGTTGTCCACCGAATAGCACGAGGGGGGCGGGGAGAACCAGCGGTCGGGGGAGAGCGGGGTGGGG
>CADEFY010000167.1 GCA_902826705.1 uncultured bacterium | reverse complement strand
GCGTGTTCTCGGACATCCTCGACCAGGAGATGGCCGAGGGGAACGGCAAGCGCGTCATCACGACCACGCCGCGGTTCGTGGCGCTGGCGCCGTTCGCGCCACGCTTCCCGTTCGAGACGTGGATCCTGCCGCGCGTGCGGCGCGCGTCGTACCACACGATCTCCGAGACGGAGGAGTTCCTCGACCTCGCGCGCATCGTGAAGGACATCCTGCAGCGACTGGACGTGGCGCTCGACCGCCCTCCCTACAACCTCGTGCTCCACACCGCGCCGTTGTCGGACGACGATCTGCCCTACTTCCACTGGCACCTCGAGATCATGCCCAAGCTGACGCGCGTGGCGGGATTCGAGATCGGCTCGGGGTTCTACATCAACCCCACGCCGCCGGAGGGTGCGGCGCAGTTCATGCGGAGCATCGGGGTCAGTGCCACGGCGGGATGAGCCCCCGATGACGCCGCGGTCGATCGGGCACCTGGCCAGCGAGATGGCGCCGCTGGTCAAGGTCGGCGGGCTGGGTGACGTGGTGTCGGCGCTCGCGCACGAGCAGGTGCGGCGCGGCCATCGCGTGCTGGTCGTGCTGCCGCGCTACCGCGACCTCGCCCTGCCGCCGGGCTGGCGCGTGCACGAGTTCGGGACCACGCGCGTGCCGTGGGGTGTCGGGCACGAGCCGGTGCGGTTCCAGATCGCCGAGGACCCTGCCACGGACCTGCGCGTGCTCACGATCGAGCACACCGGCGACCGCCGGTTCTTCCAGCGTGCGGGCGTGTACGACGACCCGGTGTCGCGCGAAGGGTACCCCGACAACGCCGAGCGATTCCTGTTCTTCTCGCGCGCGGCGGTCGAGGCGCTGAAGGGGTTCGGCGAGCAGTTCGATGTGCTGCACTGCCACGATCAGCAGACCGCGTGGGTGCCATGCCTGCTGCGCACGCACCAGGTCGACGAGCCGGTCTTCGACCGCACCGCCACCGTGTTCACGATCCACAACCTCGGCTACCAGGGCGTGGTCGATCCGTGGGTGCTGGGCCTGGCGGGGTTCTCGCGCGAGGTCTTCTACCCGCAGAGCCCGTTCGAGTACCACGATCGCGTCAACTTCATGAAGGTGGGCATCCTGTTCGCCGACCTGATCAGCACGGTCAGCCCCACCTACGCGCTCGAGATCCAGTCGAGCGGCGAGTACGGGTTCGGGCTCGAGGGGGTGTTGCGCCGCCGCACGGGGGACGTGCGCGGGATCCTCAACGGCATCGACGACACCGTGTGGGATCCGGCCACGGACCGCTACCTCGACGCGCACTACGACCGCGACGATCTCGACGGCAAGCGTGCCTGCCGCAACGCGCTGGCACTGGCATGCGGCTTCCCGCTCGATCCGGACCTCCCGATCATCGGCATGGTGTCGCGTCTCGTGGAACAGAAGGGCCTCGACCTGATCGAACGCGCCGAGCACGCGTTGTGCGACCTGCCCGCGCGGTTCGTGGTGCTGGGCGTCGGTCAACCCCGCTACATGCAGTTCCTGCGGCGACTCGCGGACACGCGGCCCTTGCAGTGGCACTTCGAGACCGCACATGACGAAGCGCTCGCGCACCGCATCGAGGCCGGCTCCGACCTGTTCCTGATGCCGTCGCGCTACGAGCCGTGTGGGCTCAACCAGCTGTACTCGCTGCGCTATGGCACGGTGCCCGTCGTGCGCGCCACGGGCGGGCTCGCGGACACGGTGCGCGAGTTCGATCCGGTCACGCGTGAGGGCAACGGCTTCGTGTTCCACGGCTACAGCCACGAGGAGATGCTGATGGCGCTGCGTCGTGCGCTCGCCGTGCATGCGGAGCCGGAACTGTGGCGAGAGCTGCAGCGGCGCGGCATGGCGCGGGACTCGAGCTGGCGCGCGGCCGCGCAGCACTACGATCGCCTGTACGACGAGGCGATCGACCGCGTCGCGCAGGGCCGCGTGCCCACACTCGAATCCGTGCGCGACAGCTTCTGATCGATGGATCCCGAACTCTGGAAGCAGCGGCCGCTGTTCGCACTGGCGAGCCTCGCGCCGGTGCTCGTCGGGGTCGTGTGGATGACCCTGGCGCGTGAGCTGCCGCCGCTCGCGCGCCGTCCAGCAGTGACTGGCTGGCTCACCTGGGTCCTCACCCGCATCGCGTTCGCCGGGCTGGTGTGGGGCGTGCTCGGTCACGCGGGCGTGGACCAGGAGGCGTTCTTCCTGCCGCAGGCGCGCGCGGCGCTCGAAGGGGGCTGGCCGTATCGCGACTTCGACAGCGCGTACGCGCCGTGGTTCGCGCCACTGCTCGCGCTGACGCTGCGCCTGGCCGGGGATGTGGGCCCGTTCGCGCTCTTCGTGCTGGCCGATCTCGTGGCATGGCGGGCGATCGCCGCCGCCGAGGGCGAAGGCAGTGAAGCGGCGTGGGGCTACGTCGCCACGCCGCTCACGTGGTACTTCACGATCCGCTACGGGCAGGACGAGGCGCTCGCCGCGGCCGCGCTGGCGCTGGCGTGGTGGGCGCTGCGCCGCGGCCGGGGCGGACTCGCGGGGTTGGCGCTGGGTCTCGGATTCGTGGTCACCAAGCCGCTGTTCGCACTCCCGGCGCTGGCGCTCGTGCTCGGCGCCGCGCCGCGCGCGCGATGGGCGATGCTCGCCTGGGGCGGCGCGATCGCAGCGGCCGTGTACGCGACGTTCGTCCGCGCGGGCGCCGATGTGCTGCAGCCGCTGCGGCTCGAGGGCGGGAGCTTCGGCGTCGGGCCGACGCTGTGGCGCGTGCCCGTGACATGGACGGGGTGGGATCCGGGGCCGCTCGGCTGGGCGCCATTCGCGCTGCTCGCGATCGTGGGTCTGGTGTGGCTGGTGCGCCGGCAGGCAGACGGCGCCGCGCACGCCGCCTGGCAGTACGGCGGCTTCGCCGCGCTCGCGCCCAAGTGCATGCCGATGTACGTGGCCATGTGGGCGCCATTGCTGGCGGTGTGGACGGCGCGCGATGCCGACGCGCGCGGCTGGTGGGTGGTCTACGGCGCGCTGCTGCCGCTGGCGTGGGCGCTCGATTCGGGACCGCTCCAGGGCCTGTTCGGGCCCCTCTGGCAGGGGATCGCCGTGGTGGGCCTGACCGGCATCGCGGCGCTGGCCCTGTGGCCGCTCAGGCGCCTGGCCGCCGCGCCCGCGCACGACTGAGCGCGGGCGCTCGTCGCTCAGGCGCCTTCGAGGAACTCCGCGTGCAGCGCGCGGGTGGCGGCCTCGCACGCCTCGCCGGCCACACGCACGATCATCGCGGACGGTGTGGTGCGCAACGCCACGAGCGCGACGCCGGCCTGCTCGAGCGCACGAACCGCGCGGACCGCCTCGGGGGCGCCGAGGCCGAGGCCGATGAGCGACACGAACGCGGCTCCGTGCTCCACCGCGAGCGTCCACTCCCCGCCGGGCCCGCGCACCTCGCGGAACCGCGCCTTGAGCTGCTCGGCATCGTCGCGCGCGCCGGTCCAGACCAGCGCGCCGTGCGTGGCCGTGGCCTGCTCGTGCGCGACCAACTGCAGCGCCGGGAAGGCCTCGTGCACGTTCTCCACGATGCCGCGCGCCTCGGCCACGCCGCCGGCGTTGCCCTCGGCGATGAGCACGCTGACATCGCCCTGATGCGCGATCGCCACCACTCTGGCCTGCTCCACGCTGCCCTCCTCGTCGTCGGGCACGATGTGCGTGCCGGGGTGGTCCTCGAACGCGCTGCGCACCGTGAGCGGCACGCGCTCGCGTGCCGCAAGGTCGACGCAGCGCGCATGCAGCACGCGGCCCCCGCTGTGGGCCAGTGCCGCGCAGAGCGTGAACGGCAGGCGCGGCACGATGCGGGCCGCAGGCACGACACGCGGGTCGGCGGTGAACACGCCGTCGACGTCGGTGAAGATCTCGCAGCGTGCGGGGGCCAGGGCGGCGGCGAGCGCCACGGCCGTGGTGTCCGAGCCGCCGCGGCCGAGCGTGGTGATCTCCTTGGTCGCCGGGCTGACGCCCTGGAAGCCGGCGACGATGACCACCTTGCCCTGGTCGAGCGCGGCGCGGATCCGTTCGGGCCGGACCGCGAGGATGCGGGCATGCGAATGCGAGTCGTCAGTGAGGATGCCGCTCTGGGACCCCGTGAACGAGATCGCCTCCACCCCCAGATCGTCGAGTGCCATGGCCGTCAGCGCCATGGACACGCGCTCGCCGGTGGAGAGCAGCATGTCCATCTCGCGGCGGGACGGCGTGGGGGAGACGCGGTGTGCCAGCGCGATCAACTCGTCGGTGGTGTCGCCCATGGCGGACACCACCACGACCAGTGCGTGACCGGCCGCCCGCGCCTCGGCGATGCGCCGTGCGACCGCGCGGATGCGCTCGGGGCCGTGCACCGAGGTGCCGCCGAACTTCTGGACGAGGACCGGCATGGGGCGCTCTTTGTACACGCTCGGCACCGGCCGCGCACGTCCGATCGCATGGGGCCGGGCGCTTGACGCGGCCCGCCGGACCCGACTACATTCGCTGCCGCTTCACGATGCGGAAGTAGCTCAGCCCGGTAGAGCATCACCTTGCCAAGGTGAGGGTCGCGGGTTCGAATCCCGTCTTCCGCTCCATCTTCTACGGGGCCGGCCCTCCAGCCGGCCCCGTGTCGTTCTCCCCGCCGAGGTCGCCATGAGCCTGCCGCCCGGTGCCGATCGCGACGCCATCGCGCGGGCCGTCGAGGGACTGCTCGCCGCCTGCGGGCTGTCCGCGGCCACCGAGCCGGACCTCGGGCTCACTCCGGGCCGCGTCGCCGACCTCTACGCCGAACTCCTCGCCGGTCACGACCCGGCGACCGAGCCCGAGCTGGCCACGTTCCCGCACCACGGCGAGGGCGACCTCGTGCTCCTGCGCGAGGTGCCGTTCCACTCGATCTGCGTGCACCACCTGGTGCCGTTCTTCGGCCGCGCGCTGATCGCCTACCTGCCGGGCGAGCGCATCATCGGACTCTCGGGGATGGCCCGGTTGCTCGAGCGCTACGCGCGCCGTGTGCAATTGCAGGAGCGGCTCGGGCTGCAGATCGCCGACCACCTGGAGCGGCTGCTCGCGCCGCGCGGTCTGGCCGTGATCCTCGAGGCGCGGCACCTGTGCATGGAGATGCGCGGCGTGCGCAAGCCGGGCCTGGTCGAGACGCGCATCGTGCGAGGCGAACTGACCGACCCACGCTGGGCGGAGGCGCTCCGCCTCGCGCACGAGCGCTGAGGCGCGCCGGTGGCGACGGTGCGCGCCAGCGTGATCGTGGTGACCTGCGACCGCCCGCGCCTGCTGGCCGACGCGCTGCACTCGGTGGCCCGTCAGCGCGTCGCGCCGCTCGAGGTGCGGCTCGCCGACGACGGCACCGTGCCGGCGAGTGAGGCGCTCGCCGACGTGCCCCTGCTCGAGCTGACCACGATGCGCGTGCAGGCCGGCCAGGCGGCTGCGGCGCGCAATGCCGCGGCGCGTGGCGCCCGCGGCGACGTGCTCGCGTTCCTGGACGACGACGACCTGTGGGCGCCCGATCATCTCGAGGGCCTGCTGCCGGCGTTCGAGGACCCCGACGTGGGGTTCGCCTGGCGCGACACCACCGTGGTGCGCGAGCGCATCGCGGCCGATGGCGCGCGCATCGAGCAGGAGCGGCTCGAGCTGGCGCGCGACTGGGACGATGCACTGATGCGCACCGACGACTACCTGCCGCCCTCGGCGTGGGCGGTTCGGCGCGAGTGGTTCGAGCGCCTGGGCGGGTTCGACGAGTCCTTCCGCTACAGTGAGGACTGGGATCTGGTGCTGCGGCTGGCGGCCTGCACGCGCGTGCGCCGCATGCCCGGCGCCAGCGTGCAGGTGCGGCTGCGCGAGCAGGGCAACACGTCGGCCACGATCGACGCCGAGCGACTCGGGTGCCTGGCCCGCCTGGCCGAACGCCACGGGTTGCCGCCGCTCGCGCCCAAGACGTTCTGGGAGGTGGCGCTCACCGTGGCCGCGGCCCCACCCGCATGAGCCGGCCCGAGCTGGTGATCGTGGGCGCCGGCCCGACGGGGGTGTCCGCCGCGTTGTGGGCGCGCGGGCTGTCGCTCTCGGCCCGGCTGATCGAGCGCGGCGACCTGCCGGGGGGGCAGTTGCACATGGTGCACTTCCAGCCCCGCGATGTCGCGGGCGTGACCGGCGTGGATGGCCCAGGGCTGGCCCGCCTCCACGCCGCGCAGCTCGAGGCCGCCGGGGTCGACGTGACGCTGGGGCTCGCGGCCGCCGCACTCGAACCCGGCGGCGAGGCGGCCGGGCTGCCCGCAGTGCGGCTCACGGACGGCACGCGGCTCGAAGCCGACGCGGTGCTGATCGCGACCGGCGCGCGCCGGCGTCCGCTCGAGGTGCCGGGTGCGCGCGAGTTCGAGGGCCGCGGCGTGTCCACCTCGGCCACGCGCGACCGCGCGGCGCTCGCGGGCCGCGACGTGGTGGTGGCGGGCGGCGGGGATGCGGCGTTCGAGAACGCGCTCATCCTGGCGGGCGCAGGCTGCACGGTCACGCTGCTGGCGCGCGGTCGGGTGCGCGCCCGGCCCGACTTCCGCATGCGCGTGGCTGCGGAGCCGCGCATCCGGGTGTGCGAGGGGGTGGCGATCGAGGCGGTGCTCGGCGCCGCGCACGTGACCGCGCTGCGCGTGCGCGACGCGCATGGCGTGCGCGAACTGCCCTGCGAAGCGCTCGTGGTCA
>CADEFY010000166.1 GCA_902826705.1 uncultured bacterium | reverse complement strand
AACGTGCTGTAGCCCCGAACGATGGCCTCGCGACCGAGCGCCACCGCCAGATGCATGAGCCCACGCCGCGAACGTCCGGGCCCGTGCTCGAGTTCGTCGGCGAGCAGCACCCACACGGCGGTGACGCACGCGGCCAGCACCATGTCGAAGATCACGTAAGCGGAGAGCGCGGCGAAGAGGGGTGCGGCGGCGGTGAGGGCCATGGGCCACGCGCCGCCATCGGCGTCGCCGCGGCGCCGTGCCAGCCAGCCGAGCAGGCCCAGCACGGCGAGCGCGCCGATCATGGACGGCAGCCGCACGGCGAGCGGCGTGGGGCCGAGCAGCGCGATGGCGCCCGCGCCGAGCGCGAACAGCAGCGGCGGCTTGTCGAGGTAGGGCAGGCCCGCGAGATGCGGCACGATCAGATCGCCGTCCCGTGCCATCTCGCGGGCGACCTCGGCGTTGCGCCCCTCATCGGGGTCGATGAGCGGGTGGAGCACGGCGAGTGCGAGCGCGAGCACCAGCGAAGCGGCGAGCACGAGACGCGGGCGGGGGTCGCGGACCATGGGGCGGGCACGTTAGCACAGGCCAGGCGCGCTGCGGCCGCGATCCACGCGGGCTCCGAGAAGAGGCTGCAGCCGGACGGCGCGGATTCCGATGACTCCCGAGCCGGCGGTCCGAGTCGCCGGCGGCCCGCGCATGCGTGGCGCCCGGTGCAGGACTTGCCGAGCGCGGTGGCGCGGGAGTCTCATGCCCGACACGGCCTCCGCACCCTCGGACGGCCGGCCCTCGTGTCGCCTCGAGCGATGAAGGATCGCGCCCGCGTGGCGTCTGACAGGGAAGGGAAGGAGTCCCATGGAACTCGGATTCGTCGGATTGGGCCGGATGGGGTTCAACATGGTGCGCCGGCTCACGCAGGGCGGCCATCGTGTGGTGGCATGGAACCGCAGTGCCGACAAGGTCGCCGAGGCTGCGCAGCACGGCGCGACGCCGTCCGCCTCGATCCCCGAACTGGTGAAGGCGCTCGCGACGCCGCGCGTGGTGTGGCTGATGCTCCCCGCGGGTCAGGCCACGGATGACATGATCGAGCAGCTCGTTCCGCTGCTCGAGAAGGGTGACCTGATCGTCGACGGCGGCAATACCAACTTCCATGACGACCAGCGGCGCGCGAAGCGACTGGCCGAAGTGGGCATGCACTACGCCGATGTCGGCACGTCCGGTGGCATCTGGGGACTCGCCAACGGCTACTGCATGATGACTGGCGGCGAGGCGGCCTCGATGGCCCGGCTCACGCCCGCGCTCGACACGCTCGCGCCGCCCGACGGCTGGCTGCACTGCGGACCCGTCGGTGCCGGGCACTTCGCCAAGATGATCCACAACGGCATCGAGTACGGCATGATGCAGGCCTATGCCGAGGGCTTCGAGATCCTCAAGGCGAGCGAGTTCGACTTCGACCTCGCCAAGCTCTCCCACCTCTGGAACCAGGGCAGCGTGGTGCGTTCCTGGCTGCTCGAGCTGGCCGTGCTGGCGTTCCAGAAGGACCCGAAGCTCGAGCGCATCCGCGGCTACGTCGAGGACTCTGGCGAGGGGCGCTGGACGGTGCTCGAGGCGATCGACAAGAACGTCCCGGCCGAGGTGCTCACGCTCTCGCTGATGCGGCGTTTCCGCTCGCGTCAGGAGGACACGTTCACCGACCGCGTGCTCGCCGCGCTGCGCGCCGAGTTCGGCGGCCACGCGGTCAAGGCCAAGTGACATGACCGCCCGCGTCGAAGCCGCTGTCGCGGCCCCTGCCACCGCCAAGGCCACCGTGGCGCCGCCGTGTGCGGTGGTGGTGTTCGGTGCGACCGGCGATCTCACGCGGCGCAAACTGATGCCCGCGCTCTACAACCTGGCGCAGAGCGGCCACCTGCCGGACCGATTCGCGGTGGTCGGGTGTGCCCGTCGGCCGTGGTCGCGGGAGGAGTTCTCGGCGCAGATGGAGGCGGGCGTCCGCGAGTTCTCACGCTCCGGACTCGACGCCGAGCGCTGGCAGTGGTGCCGCGAGCGCTGCGACTACGTCTCCGGCGACTTCAACGATCCAGGCACCTACGCGCGACTCGCCATGTGTCTGCGCGACCTCGACGCACAGCACGGCACGGGGGGCAACCGGCTGTTCTACCTGGCCGTGCCCCCGGCGGAGTTCGAGGCGATCCTGCGCGGGTTGCGCGATGCCGGACTGATCGTGCCCCCCGAGTCGCTGCAGTTCTCGCGCGTCATCGTCGAGAAGCCGTTCGGCCGCAGCCTGGAGACCGCACGTGCGCTGAACGCGCTCGTCGGCGAGGTACTCGACGAGTCACAGACGTTCCGCATCGATCATTACCTCGGCAAGGAGACGGTGCAGAACATCATGGTGTTCCGCTTCGCCAATGCCATATTCGAGCCCCTCTGGAACCGCAAGTACGTCGACCATGTGCAGATCACCGCGGCCGAGACGGTGGGCGTGGGGACGCGCGGGCGGTTCTACGAGGAGACCGGCGTGCTGCGGGACATCGTCCAGAACCACCTGCTCGAGGTACTCACGCTGTGTGCGATGGAGCCACCCAACTCGGGCCATGCCGACGACGTGCGCGGCGAGAAGCTCAAGGTGCTGCGCGCGCTGCGGCAGCCGTGGGCGGACACCGTGGTCGACGACCTCGTGCTGGGCCAGTACGACGGCTATCGCAGCGAACCTGACGTGGCTGCCGACTCGCACACGCCGACCTACGCGGGGCTGCGGGTGCATGTGGACAACTGGCGCTGGCAGGGCGTGCCGTTCTACCTGCGCGCCGGCAAGCGCATGGCCAAGCGCGTGACCGAGGTGAACGTGTTCCTGCAGGAGATCCCGCTGCAGCTGTTCGGCGATCCGGATGTGTGCGCTCCGCCCGACGCCAACGTGCTCACATTGCGGATCCAGCCCGAGGAGGGCATCCAGCTTCGCTTCGCCTCCAAGATCCCGGGCCATGACCTCCAGGTGGGCCCCGTGGTGATGGACATGACCTACCGCGAGACGTTCGGCGGCGAGCCGCCGGAGGCCTACGAGCGGCTGCTGCTCGATGCGATGCGCGGTGATGCCACGCTGTTCTCGCGCCGCGACGCGGTGGAGACGTCGTGGCAGTGGATCCAGCCGATCCTCGACTGGACCGAGGACTCGGGCCTCGCGCCGCATCCGTATGCGGCCGGCAGCTGGGGTCCCGAGGCGTCGGCCCGCATGCTCGCCCACGACCGGCGGAAGTGGCGCGACACGTGAGCGGTGGCGTCTCGCCGCAGGTGTTCGACGATGCGCTGCAGGTGGCGGAGGCCGCGGCGCAGATCGTGAGCGAGACCGCCGCGCGGGCCATCGCCGAGCGCGGCGAGTTCCGCATCGCGTTCCCGGGCGGCCGCACACCGCGTGCGCTGCTCGAACGCCTGACCCGAGAGCCCTACCACGAGGCGATCGACTGGACGCGCGTGCAGGTGCTGCAGGTGGACGAACGCGCCGTGGCGCCGGACCATGCCGACAGCAATTATCGGCAGTTGCGCGAGGCGCTGCTCGATCGGCTCGGCCCCGATGGCCCGCTCGCGCGGCGCATGCAGGCGGAGTCGCCGGACGCCGCTCAGGCGGCGCGGGACTACGACGCGCAGCTGCGCCAGCCGCTCGACCTCGTGGTGCTCGGCATGGGGGAGGACGGTCACATCGCGTCGTTGTTCCCGGGCTCGCCGCTCCTCCGCGAGTCCGAGGCGCGCGTCGCCGTGGTCGAGGACAGCCCCAAGCCGCCGAAGCGGCGGCTCACGCTGCTGCCGCGCGCGCTGCGCGAGGCGCGCCGCGCCCTCGTGCTCGTGACGGGTGCGGACAAGCGCGCGGCCGTGCATGCGGCGCTGGCCGACCAGGGAGACGCGTCGCGCGCACCTGCACGCCTGCTGCCGGCCGCCGACTGGCTGCTCGACCGCGCGGCGGCCGGCTGAGCGTCAGCGCCGTGCGCGCGACTGGAGCAGGGTGTAGAGCGCGCCGATCTCGGTGTCTGACAGCCGGGCGAACACGGGCCACGGCATCATCTGCGGCGCCATCTCGTGACCGTCCGACATGGCGCGGCCGCCGCGCACGGCGCGCGCGAATGTTCCGAGGTCATGCGCCGACGCGAGCTTCAGCAAGTCGGGCCCCTCGGGCGTGAATGGCTCACGGTCGCGACCGTCGAGCGCCTTCCCGTGGCAGGCGCGGCACCCGAGCAGCGTGGCGAGATAGTCGCCGTACGCCGCGGTCATGTCCTCGGTGGGGTGCGGCACCGGCTGCTCGATCGGGTGCTGCACGCTCGTCTCGGCGACGCGCAGTCCCAGCAACAGGTAGGCCATGGGCGTGAGGTTCAGGCGCGGCACCTCGCGCGACACGGCGGGCTGCGAGCGCATGTAGGCGATCAGCGCCGCCAGGTCGTGGTCCGAGAGCCCGTGCAGGTCACCGGAGGGCATGACCAGCATCGCGCGGCCCTCGCGATTGACGCCCTCGCGGATCGCTCGTGAGAGCTCGCCGTCACTGTACTGGGCGAGCACGCCACCCGGCGTGAGGTTGCTGCCGTGCACGACCCCGAGCGGAGAGCCCTCGAGGAGGTTGTGGTCGCCGCCCGAGAGCGGCAGGCGCGCGTTCGATCCGTGGCAGGCCACGCACTGCACCTCGGCCAGGTGCCGCCCGCGAGCGATCGACGAGTCATGCGGCGCGATGCGCAATGCGGGGATCGCGTGCGCTTGACGACCATGCAGCGTGTTCCAGCCGTTGATGCCCAGTGCGACCGCGATGACGAGGGCCGCGGCGAGCAGGGTTCCGATCGAGAACATCAGGATCTTCACGATCCGCATGGCCACCTCGCGAGACGACAGGGTGCACAGCCGGGCACGGCATGCCGCCGTGCCCGGCCGGGACTCAGGCCTGCTTGCGCGGCCGCCCGCGGCGGCGGCGCGGCGCGCTGCCCGCGAACAGCTCGTCGAGGTAGCGACTGACCTCCTCGCGGACGATGCCGGGCAGGATCTCACGGACGCGCGACTGCACGCCAGCGCGCAGCTGGGCTGCGACCCCGCCGCCCGCGATCGAGGCCGCGGCGCCGGCGACACGCACCTTGGGACGACGGCCGCGCTTGCCGACGATGCCCGCCTTCTTGCGCCAGGAGTAGAAGGTCACCGGTGTCACGCTGAAGCGCTTCTTCACCTGCTCGGCGGTGAGGTCCTCGCGGATCGCGGTCTCGAGGATCTGCTTGCGCTGCGCTTCCGTGTACGACTTGCGGGCTCGCTTGGCCATCTGGCCTCCATGCGGGAATGGGAAATGGGGGAGAGACATCGGAGATATGGACTGGATGTGAACTCACGTCAATGTGAACCATGCGATGATCAAGACGATGGTGACGGATTCCCGCATCTCGCATCCGCACCGCACCCGCGCGCATGTCCGCCGCGCTGGCGATGCTATCCTCGGGCCATGACACGGCGGCGGTTGCTCGTGCTGGGCGGAGGATTCGCGGGGCTCGACGTCGCCCGCGCGGTGAGCCGTTCGCCGGAAGCGCGCGGCGTCTGGGACCTGCTGCTGGTGGACAAGGAGAACTTCTTCCAGTTCAACCCGCTCCTGCCCGCCGTGGCCGTGGGCGCCGTCGAGACCCGGCACATCGTATATCCGCTGCGCCAGATGGCACGTCATCGTGCGCTCCGCTTTCACAAGAACAAGGTACAGGCGATCGATCTCGACCGCCGCCTCGTGCGGCTGCACAACGGGCTCGAGGAGCGATGGGACACCCTCGTGATCGCGCTCGGGAGCGTGACGCACCACTTCGGCGTACCCGGTGCCGCAGAGCACACGCGCCCGTTCAAGACGCTCGTCGATGCCATGACGCTGCGGGCGCGCGTCGTCGAGCTGTTCGAGATGGCAGAGCAGTCCCGGAGTGAGGCGCAGCGCCGGCGGTTGCTGTCGTTCGTGCTGGTCGGCGGCGGCGTCACGGGCGTCGAGGTGGCTGCCGAGCTCACCGAGATGGCGCACGAGACCCTGCTGCCGCGGTATCCGTCGCTCACCCGCTCGCATCTCTCGGTGGCGCTCGTGGAAGCGGGTCCGAGGCTGGTCGCGGCCGCGCGGCCGGCGCACTCCGAGTACGTGCGTCGGTTCCTGGAGCGGCATGGCGTGCGCATCGAGACGTCAGCGCGCGTCGCGCGCGTGGAACCCCAGTGCGTGCACCTCGCGGATGGCCGCACGCTCGACGGCTTCACCTTGCTCTGGACCGCAGGCGTGCGGCCGCCGGATGTGGTCGCGTCGCTGCCACTCGCGCATCATCGGGACGGCCGGGTGCTCGTCGACGAGCACCTCCGAGCGCGCACCGAGGGCGGCGGCGTGCGCGAGGACGTGTTCGTGGTCGGCGACTGTGCCGCAGTCCCCGATGCCGACGGCATCATGCAGCCGCAGTTGGCCCAGACGGCGATCGCGATGGGGGCGCACACGGGCGCCTCGCTCGTGGACCTGGCGCGCGGCCGGCCGCTGCGGCCGTTCCGCTGGCGCTCGAGCGGCACCATCATCTCCCTGGGCAAGCACAGCGCGGTGCTCGAGATCTTCGGCGTGCCGCTCTCCGGCAAGCTCGCTTGGCTCGTGTGGGCTGGCGCCTACCTCGCCAAGATGGTCGGCCTTCGCAAGCAGATCGAGGTCGGACTCGACCATCTCACTCACCTGTTCTTCGAGCACGACACGTCCCAGATCCTCACCCGGCGCGCCGTGCTCTCGGATGACGAGCTCGACCTCTCCCTCGTCGACCCCGGGC
>CADEFY010000165.1 GCA_902826705.1 uncultured bacterium | reverse complement strand
GTTGACGCTGAGGGATTCCGTGGGGGTCTCGACCCGCGTGCGCCGCGCGTTGTAGTTCATGATCAGGCTGATCGGTGCGTTGGCGTACAGGTTGAGCGTGCCGCGCAGGTTGGTGGCCAGGTCGCGCGTGTCGAGCTGGCCCACGGCGAGTTCGGGCCGGCGCGTACGCGCGGCATTGCCGTTGATGCTCCCTGACAGGTCGTGGGAGAACCAGTTGCCGCGTTGGATCCGGAACCGCCCGTCGGTACTTCCGGACAACCCACGCTTGATGAGCGTGCGGTTGGAGAGGTCGAGATAGCCGCCGAAGGCATTCAGTTCGGCGCTCCAACGCCGGCCGGGGGCGCTCTTGTAGCGACTCGAGACCAGGAACTCGTTCTTGACCTCGCCCTCGTTGGAGATGCTCGAGGGGTCCTTGCTGTAGAAGCGCGATAGGTTGAGCTTGCCGCCGAGCGACACCTCGCGATTGAGGAACCACCCGGCCTCGGTGTTCGAGTCGCGCGTCTGCCGGATGCTCTCCACGTTGTTCGCGCGGTAGCGGTCGACGAGCGTGTTGGTGTAGTTGCGCAGGAACAGCGCCCCCTCTGTGAAGTCGAAGTCGCCCCCGTTCGTCCACGAGCTGCTGGTGCGCTGGACGGTGTAACCGCTCGTGTACTGGAAGCTGCGGCGCGACGGACGCACGCCGGCGGCGCGCTGAGCGAACGGGTTGAACCGCTCGCGCTCGAGCGTGGGGCCGAGCGAGTCGATCGGCATGCCGAGGCTGTCGACCATGGTCAGCAGCCGGTTCAGCGACAGCCGGTAACGGATCATGAGCGCGCGCACGGTGTCGGGCGGGACCTGGAGACTGTCCGCGAGCTCGAAGATGCCGCCGAAGCGCAGGCCGAGCGTGTCGCGGAGCAGCGTCGTGTCCGCGAACGCGAAGCGCGACGACAGGGTCTGGGCGCGGCCGGGGAGAGAGTGGATCCCCAGCGAGACCAGCACCGGCAGGAGCAGCAGGAGCAGACGTCCGGGACGCGGCATGCCGTGATGGGGTCTCGGGCCTCGGGGGTGTTCAGGAACGCCTCGCAGGGCTGGGGGGCACTATGGCATACCCCATCCCCCCGCGCATCGCTCCCGAGGGGCGCTGGAGGGGGTTCTCGTCACTCCGGTGGGAGAACCTGACGGATTGCCGCACACGGGGTTCGGGTGCTAGCTTGCGGCGGTCCCGGGAGTGCATGGACGCCACCCCGCACCCACCTCCAGACGCGTCCGCCCGCCCTCCGCGCGCCCCCGTGGCGCGTCACCCGACTCACTTTCGAGAGGCACGGATGTTCCTCGACAGTCTGATGGGGTTCTTCTCCACGGACGTGGCCATGGACCTGGGCACGGCGAACACGCTGGTCTGGGTCAAGGGCCGCGGCATCGTGCTCAACGAGCCGTCCGTGGTGGCGGTCGAGAAGGCCACCAACCGCGTGCTCGCGGTGGGCAGTGAGGCCAAGCTCATGCTGGGCCGCACGCCCGATGAGATCAACGCCATCCGCCCGCTCAAGGACGGCGTGATCGCCGACTTCCAGGTCACCGAGCACCTGCTCCGCACGTTCGTGCACCGGGTGCAGAAGCACAAGTTCCTCGTGCGCCCGCGAATCATCATCTGCGTGCCCTCGGGCATCACCCAGGTGGAGATGCGCGCTGTGATCGACTCGGCCATGCGCGCCGGCTGCCGCGAGGTGCTGCTCGTGCCCGAGCCGATCGCCGCGGCGATCGGCGTCGACCTGCCGGTCGACACGCCCACGGGCAACATGGTCGTCGACATCGGCGGCGGCACCACCGAGATCGCGGTGATCGCCCTCAACGGCATCGTGACCAAGACCAGCATCCGCACCGGTGGCGACGAACTCGACGAGGCGATCGCCAACTACGCCAAGAAGGCCTACAACATGCTGATCGGCGAGCAGACCGCCGAGCGCATCAAGATCGAGATCGGCTCCGCGTTCCCGCTCCCCGAGGAGATGGACATGGAGATCAAGGGGCGCGACCTCGTGCGTGGCATCCCGCGCACGCTGCGCGTCTCCAGCGTCGAGATCCGCGAGGCGCTGCAGGAGCCGGTGGGACAGATCGTCAACGCGCTGCGCGAGTCGCTCGAGCGCACGCCGCCCGAACTGGCGGCGGACATCGTCGACCGCGGCATCTACATGACCGGTGGCGGCGCGCTGCTGCGCGGCCTCGACCTGCTGATGCGCGAGGTCACCAACCTCAACATCCGCGTCGCACAGGATCCGCTCACGTGCGTCGTGCGTGGGGCCGGCAAGATCCTCGAGAGCCTCGAGATCTACGAGAAGGTCATCCTGAGCGCGCACCGAGACTAGCCTTGCCGAATCTGCTGCCACCCGCGGACCGCCGCAGCGTCGTGCTCCTCATGGCGTACGTGGCGGTCTCGCTGTTCCTGCTGGTGGTGGGGGAGCGCATCCCGACGAGCTGGCTGCGCGGAACCGGGGCCATGATCTTCGAGCCGTTCGACCGCGTGGTCATGACCGGCGCCAATGCGGTCCGCGCGTGGACCGAGAACGCCGCGCTGCATGACCGCATCGCGAGGCTCGAGACCGAGAACGCGCGGCTCCGCGGCGCGGGAGCCGAGAACCAGGTGCTGCGTGCGCAGCTGGGCCTCGAGAGCTGGCGCGGACTCCCGCTCACGCCGGTCGAGGTGCTGGCGCTCTCGGGCGAATCGCCGCCGGCGACGGCCACGCTCAGCGCCGGCCGCCAGCACCGGATCGAGGAGGGCGACGCAGTGCTGACGAGCGACGGGCTGATCGGCCGCGTCACCGAGAGCTGGGGCAGCCGCGCACGCGCCTCGCTGCTCACCGATCCCAATCTCGCCGTCGCCTGCGAAGTCGAGACCACGGGCGTGCACGGCGTCCTGCGCTTCTCGCCCGGCCCGCTGCCGCGCCTGCTCATGACCGCGGTCTCGCTCTCGGACACGGTGCGTGTCGGCGAGCGCATCGTGACCTCGGACCTCTCGGTGCGCTTCCCGCGCGGCATGCCGATCGGCCATGTGGTGCGCATCGCCGCGGACCCCACGGGCCTGCTGCAGGAGATCGAGGTCCGTGCTTCGGCCCGCTTCACCCGCCTGCGGCACGCATTCGTCGCGCCGGGCCCGCTCGGCCCGGCCGAAGCGGCGAGCCCGGCGCCGCGCACGTCTGCCACGGAGCGGAGCACGCCATGAGGCCGCTCGCGGGCTTCCTGCTGCTGTCGTTCGTGGTGCTGCTGCTGCGGAGCACGGCGCTGCCCGCGCTCGCAGCGCGCGGTGTCGTGCTCGACGTGCTCGCGATCGCGACCGTGGCGTGGGCGCTGCGCCACGGCGATGCGTGGGGCGCCACGTTCGGCTTCCTGCTCGGGCTCGCGGCCGACCTCGACACGGCGCACTGGCTGGGCCGGCACGCCCTCGGCCTGTCGCTGATCGGGTACGCCGTGGGCCGGCTGTCCAACACCTTCGTGCGCGACAGCGCCCGCACGCTGCTCGTGCTGGTGGCGGCCGCGACCGCGCTGCACCAGGGCTGGGCCTCGGTGTTCGATGTGGCCGAGGGCTCCGCCGACCTCGTGTTCGTCGCTGCGAGGCTCACCGTGTCCACGCTCGTCACCGCGGTCGTCGGCACGGTGGCGTTGAGCCTGTTCCACCGCCTCTTCGGGCGCCGGTCGCGCCGTCATGCCTCAGGGACCACTTCCTAGCGACCGCGACCAGCGGCACGCGGCGCTCGGCGCCATCGTGCTCGCGTGCTTCGGGCTCATCCTGCTCGGGCTGGTCCGGCTCCAGATCCTCCAGCACGACGAGCTCAAGCGGCTCGCCGAGCAGAACCGCATCCGGCTCGACATCCTCCGCGCGCCGCGCGGCGACATCCGCGACCGCGCCGGCCGACTGCTCGCCGACAGTCAGCCGAGCTTCGACATCCTGTTCCGGCCGCTTCCAGCCGAGAGCCTCACGCGTGCACGCGCCACCATCGACCCGGCATGGCTCACGCGGATCGCGGCACTGGTCGAGGACGACACCGCCGATGTGCGGCGGCGCGTGCGCGAGGCCAATCGCTCGGGCCAGACCGCCGTGCTGCGCCGCGCCGCGCCCTACGGCGTGATGGCTGCGGTGGAGGAGTTCCGGGCCGACCTGCCGGGCATCGACGTGCAGGTCTCGCCGATCCGGCACTATCCCGAGGGCATGCTCGCGGCGCAGTTGCTGGGCTATGCGGGTCAGATCAACGACGGTGAGCTGTCCACACGGCTCGACCGCGGCTATCGCATGGGCGACCTGATCGGCAAGAACGGCCTCGAGCGGCGCTACGAGGACGTGCTGCGCGGAGTCGACGGCGCGGAGTTCGTGGTGGTCAATGCCATGGGCAAGCGCGTCGCGACGCTGTCGGAGGGCCCGCCGCGCCTACCGGTGCCAGGGCACGGGCTCACGCTCACGCTCGATCTCGACATCCAGCGCGCGCTCGAGGCGGCGATGAGCAACATCGAGCGCGGCGCGGCCGTGGTGCTCGACCCGCGCGACGGCGGCGTGCTGGCCATGGTGAGCAAGCCGGCGTTCGATCCCAACGAATTCTCGGTGGGCATCTCGAGCGCGCGCTGGAAGGACCTCAACCGCGACGGCGCCTATCCGCTGCTCAACCGCGCGATCCAGAGCGCCTATCCGCCCGGGTCCACGTTCAAGATCGTCACCATGATGGCCGGCCTGCGCGACGACCTGATCGACGGCGGAACGCACTTCCCGGTGGGCTGCGCGGGAGGCTACTTCTTCGGCGGCCGGCGCTTCGGCTGCTGGCAGAAGAGCGGCCACGGCAACCTGGACACCAAGGCGGCGCTGCAGCACTCCTGCGACGTGTACTTCTATCAGTTGGGGCTCAAGCTCGGACTCGGGCGACTCGAGACCACGGCGCGCGCGATGGGACTGGGGGAGAAGACGGGCATCGACCTGCCGGCCGAGACGCGCGGCCTCGTGCCCGACGAGGCGTGGTACGACAAGCGCTTCAAGCGCGGCAAGTGGCCGCGGGGCGTGCTGCTCAACCTCGGCATCGGCCAGGGCGAACTGCTCGCCTCGCCGCTCCAGCTCGCCACCATGACCGCCATCGCCGCCAACGGCGGGCGCCCCATCCGGCCGCACGTCGTGCGGGAGGTCGCGGGCGTGCCCACGTTCAAGGTGGACAAGCCGATCGAAGCGGGCATCCAGACCGATGCCTCCGATTGGGACGTGGTGCACGAGGCGATGCGCCTGGTGGTCGAAGCGGGAACGGCACGCGCTTCGCGCGTGGAGGGCGTGGCCGTGGGTGGCAAGACGGGCACGGCGCAGAACCCGCACGGCAACGACCATGCGCTCTACGTGGCCTATGCGCCCATGGACGCACCGCGTCTGGCGCTGGCGATCGTCGCCGAGAACAGCGGCCATGGCGGCAGCATCGCCGCCCCGATCGCGGGGCACGTGCTGCGCCGGGTGCTGCTCGGCGACAGCACGCACGCCGCGCCGCGTGTGCCGCCGCGGGGCTCGGCGCCGGCCGACTCGGCCGAGGTGATCGGTGACTGAGCGGAGGCGCGCATGAGTTCGGTGCACCGCCGCCCGTTCACGCTCGACTGGCCGCTGGCGCTGGCCACGCTCGGCCTGATCACGATCGGGCTGCTCACGGTCTACAGCGCCACTTCGATCCCGGGCGCTCATGAGGGGCTGTGGCTCAAGCAGCTCGTGTGGTTCGGCATCGCGTTCGGCGTGGCGACGGTCGTCGCGAGCATCCACTACCGCGTGTACGACTCGCTGGCCTGGCCGATGTACGGCGTCTCCCTCGTGCTGCTGGTGCTCGTGTTCCTGATCGGCGTGGAGCGCATGGGCGCCAAGCGCTGGATCGAGATCGGGCCGCTGCAGTTCCAGCCGTCCGAGATCGCCAAGCTGGCCACCTGCTTCGTGCTCGCGCGGTTCTTCGACCACGCCAAGCTCGACCTCACGCGCATCCGCTGGTGGCTGCCGCCGCTGCTGCTCACGCTCGTGCCGTTCGTGCTCGTGGCCAAGGAGCCCGACCTGGGCACCGCGTCGTCGTTCCCCGCGATGCTGATCGCCATGTACTTCTGGGCCGGCATGCCCGCGGGCCAGTTGCTCATGGGGCTCTCGCCGGTGATGAACGTGGCGCTGTTCTTCGTGACCGGCAGCCTGTGGTGGTTCGCGGGGCTCTTCGCGCTGCTCGTGGCGGTGTTCCGGCCTCGCATCACCACGCTCGTGGTGATGCTGCTGCTCAACATCGGTGTGGGCGCCTCGATGCCCTACCTGTGGGATCACCTGCACGACTACCAGAAGCGCCGCATCGAGACGTTCATCAACCCCGAGCACGACCCCTCGGGCGCGGGCTATCAGGTGATCCAGAGCAAGATCGCGATCGGCTCGGGCGGCGTGGCGGGGAAGGGATTCCTCAAGGGCACGCAGAAGGGACTGGCCTTCCTGCCCATGCGCCACACCGACTTCATCTACTCCGTCGTGGGCGAGGAGATGGGATTCCTCGGGGCCGGCTTCGTGGTGCTACTGTACGCGACCGTCATCCTGAGCGGGTATCGCCTCGCCTCGGTGGCGCGCGACGGATTCGCGAGCCTCGTCGCGGTGGGCGTGATCACCGCGTTGTTCTTCCACATCCTGGTCAACATGCTGATGACGGTCGGCTGGGCGCCGGTGACCGGCGTGCCGCTGCCGTTCCTGTCCTACGGCGGCACCGCGCTGATCGTGAACTGCGTGCAGATCGGCCTGCTCCAGAACGTGGCGCTGCGGCGCCGGGAGTACTGATGCAT
>CADEFY010000164.1 GCA_902826705.1 uncultured bacterium | reverse complement strand
GTCGCGAGGGGGGCGAGGCGGAAGGCGGGAACGAGGCGGGGCAGCGGCATGGATGGACTCCGTCCGTTGGGGTCATCCGAGGGGTGCCGCCACGGCGCCGGATCGTGCGCCGCGAAGCTGCCTCTGTCATCGGCCGCGGCGCGACGCGACCTGAGGCGCAGATCAGCGCCGGTCGGAGCCCGCAGCCCAGGCCACGGCGAGGAAGCACACGATCAGCACCACGCTGTACTCCGCGCCGTTGCGGCCCGCCCCCACCACGAACCACCCGCTCGAGGCGTGCACCATGGCGATGCCCACCGCGAGCTGCGCTGCGAACCACAGCGCCAGCGGCCGGCGCGCGAGCCCGACCAGCAACGCGAGCCCGCCGGCGATCTCGACCACCGTGAGCGCCCACGCGACGCCCACGCCGAACGGCAGGCCCTGTTGAGACAGGAACCCGCCGAACGGCGCCACGCCCTTCAGCACCACGCGCGCGACGCCATGGATCACCATGGTGGCGGCGACCGCGAGGCGCACGAGGTCCAGTGCCTGTGCCGTGCGTGAGGCGTGGCTCATGACGGCCTCACACCTGCACGATGCCCTTGAAGCCGCCGTAGCGCATGCGCTTGACGTCGAAGAGCGGCTTCTCGCCCATCAACTTCAGCATGCGCGGGTCCTTCATGATCCTCTTGTTGATGCGGTCGCGGTCGGCCTTCGACTTGTACAGGATCCACGCGAACACCAGCGTCTCCCCCGGCTTCAGCTTGGTGTCTCGCGTGAACGACCACACGCCCTTCACGTTGAGGTCATCCCCTGCGGCTTCGATGTACTGCAGCGCTCCGAGTTCGCGCCAGATCTTGCCGGCGCGCGTCGACATGCGCCGATAGGTCGCGAGGTTCTTCTTGGGCACGGGCACGAGGAATCCGTCGACATACGGCATGCGTGGCCTCCGGTGGGAAGTGGAAGGCGCCGAGCGTACCGCCGCCAGCGATGCCCGCGCTACCCCTCGAGCGCCGGGTCCGGCGCGAGCAGGAACTTCACGTCCTCGGGCGTGAGCGCACTCGCGAACGCATCGTCGCCGAGCACGTCGCGGATCAGCGCGCGCTTGCGGTCCTGCAGCTCGGCGATGCGGTCCTCCACCGTGCCGCGCGCGATCAGGCGGTAGGCGATCACCGTGCGCGTCTGGCCGATCCGGTGCGTGCGGTCGATCGCCTGCGCCTCGACGGCCGGGTTCCACCACGGGTCGAGCAGCACCACCTCGCTCGCCGCGGTCAGATTGAGCCCCGTGCCGCCGGCCTTGAGCGAGATCAGGAACACGCAGGCGCGAGCGTCCTCTTCGAACGCGCTCACCACCTGTTCGCGCCGCGTGGTGGAGCCCACCAGCATGTGATACGGCACGCCGCGCTCGCGCAGCTCGTGCTGCACGAGCTTCAGGCACTCGACGAACTGCGAGAACACGAGCACCTTGCGGCCCTCGGCCAGCAGCGGCTCGAGCAACTCGTGCAGCGCCTCGAACTTGCCCGAGCCCAGCTCGGCGCGGCCGCCGGCGAGCGCGGGATGACAGCAGATCTGCCGCAGCCGCGTGAGCGCGGCCAGGATCTCGAAGCGCTGCTTCTGCTGCGTGGGGTCTTCTGCATTCGCCGAGGCGATCTTCTGGCGCGCACGCTCGAGCTCGGCCAGGTAGAGCTTGCGCTGGCCCGGCGTCAGTTCGCAGTCGAGGCGCTCCTCGATCCGCGGCGGCAGTTCGAGCGCGACCTGCGACTTGAGCCGGCGCAACAGCACCGGTCGCAGCTTGGCCGACAGGAGCCGCCGCGTGTGCGCCGGCACATCGGGGCCATCGAAACGCGCGAGGAACGTGCCGCGCGTGCCGAGCAGCCCCGGATTGGTGAACGCCACCAGGCTCCACAGGTCGAGCAGGCGGTTCTCCATGGGCGTTCCGGTGAGCGCCAGCCGGTGCCGGGCCTTGAGTTCGCGCGCGGCCTTGGCCACGGCGGTCGCCGGGTTCTTGATGTGCTGCGCCTCATCGAGGATCGCCACGCGCAGCGGTTGCTCGCTCCAGAACGCGATGTCGCGGCGCAGCAGCGCGTAGGTGGTGACGAGCAGGTCGTGCTCGTGCGCGGCGTCGCGCAGGGCGGCGCGCTCCGTGCCGGCCGTCAACGCCAGCACGCGCAGCCCGGGCGTGAACCGCTGCGCCTCGCGCACCCAGTTGTGCACGACGGATGCCGGACACACCACCAGCGACGGCCCGCCACTGGGATCCACATCGCGCAGGTGCTGCAGCCAAGCGAGCGCCTGCACGGTCTTGCCGAGGCCCATGTCGTCGGCGAGGATCGCGCCCAGCCCCACGTCGCTCGCCCACGCGAGGAACTCGAGGCCGCGCTGCTGGTAGGGCCGCAGCTCGGCCACGAGCGCGCGCGACGGCGGGCATGCCGGCAGGCCCTTGAACGCGGCGAGCTGGGCGCGCAGCGTCTCGACCGCCTCCATGGCGCCGCCCAGGCGCGCGAGCGTGGACAGGCTCTCGTCGCTCGCCTGTGCCAGCGCCGAGAGGTGCACGCGCTGTTCACCGTTCACCCCCTCGAGGCCCAGGTCGGCGAGCGCCATGGCGAGCGCGTCGGTCTGCTCGACCGTCTCGCGCCGCGCCCAGCCGGAGCGCAGCCGCACGAACGGCTCGCGGCTCGCGCGCAGGCGCGCCAGGTCCTCGGGGCGCAGGGCGGCGGCCTCCTCGGCCCAGGCAAGCGAGATCGAGAACCAGTCGAGCCCCGTGGACTCCACACGCACGGTGGGTGCGGGCCGCGATCCACTGCCGAACAACTGCTCCGACTGCCGGTTGCCGTAGAAGCGCACGCCGCGCGGGCGGTCATCCCACGCGCGCATGCACGCCTCGATGCTGCGACGCGTGAGCTTGAGCCAGCGGCCCAGGTCGCGATCGGGCTCCATGGGCGCCACCTGACCGGGCGCGGCCGCGCGCGCTGTGCGCAGCCCGAGCGTGGCGAGCCAGGTCTCGACCGGCGCGACGCGCGCAGGCTCGGGCAGGTGCAGCCAGGTGGTGCTCGGCGCGGCCTCGGGGACCGTGGGCACCGGCGGGGCAGCCGGTGGCGCCGTGGGCTCGAGCCCCTCGAGGTCGTCGTCCTCGTCTGGGGCCTCGCTCGGCGCCTCGGCGGTGCCCTCGGGCAGCAGCGCTTGCGCATCAGCGCGGACCTCGCGCACACGCGCCCAACGGCCGTCGGCCTGCCACTCGAACAGCGTCTCGTCGGCCGCCAACGGCAGCCCCGGCCGCCACTCGGCCGCGCCCTCGTGCGCGAACACGCGCACCTGGAGCCAGTCGGACTCGCGCAGGTCGAGGCACACGACCGGTGTCACCGCGTGCATGACCGCATGCATGCGCAGCGCGTCGGCCACCGCGGAGAAGCGCATGGCGAGCGACTGCAGCACGCTCGACTCACTCGCGCCCACGCGCACGCTGCCCGTCTCGCGGAAGTGGCGCATGACCTCGAGCGGCGGCTCCTCGCTCACGCGGTGCACGAGCCCGTGGGCGACCACGAACCCGTGCGACCACGGCTGTTCGCCGGCGGTGGCCGGCAGATGCAGCACGTGCTCGAGCGGGCGGGCCGTGCCGTCGGCGAGCACCGCACGCAGGCCCAGCACGAGATCGTCGCCATCGGGCGTGCAGCCCGGCTCGAGGCGCGCGCTCTCTGCGGACACGCGGACGCGCGCGCCGGGTGTGATGCCGGCGCGCTCGGCCAGGTCGCCGGGCAGTGCCGTGTCCCATGTGACGAACGGCGAATCGCCCACGCGGTCGAGCAGATGCTCCAGTTCGGACACGCGCAGCCGCGCCGCGCCGTTGCCGGCGAGCGTGTAGCGCAGTTCGCCCTCGAGCAGCGCGCGCAGCAGGCGCGCCTGCGGCGGTGTGAGCACCGATGCGTCGCGCTTCAGCTCGCTGGCCAGCGCCTCGAGCTGGTGCGTGCTGCGTGAGGCGTCGTCCATGCGGTCCGTGGTGAGACGCGCCTCGAGCGTGACCTCGACCTGCGCGCCCACACCGATCAGCCCGAGCACGGCACGCAGCCGCTTGGGGGTCGCCTCACGTGCTGGCCAGCGCTGCAGTGAGTCGAGCAGTTGCGCGCGCTCTCGCTCGGCGAGGCGCTGCGCCAGGTCCTCGCGCTGCAGATAGCCCGTGAGCAGCGCCGGCGCCTGACCACGGGCCTCGACGATCAGCCGCGCGAGCCGCAAGGCGCGCAGGTCGGCGTCGGGCTCTCGCAGCACGTCGTCCACCGCCGAGCGCGGCACCGCGTCGCTCCACACTCCGCTCTCGAGCAGCAGGAACGACGCCGCGCTCGCGGCCTCCCAGTGCTCGTGCGAGCCCAGCCGCCGCAGCTCCGCCTTGAGGCGCAGGTCGCTGCGGTCGGCCCCGGTGGGAACCCACGTGCGGCCCCCGCCGCGCTTGGTGGGCGCGTCACCGAACCAAGCGGGATCGAGCACGCCCGCCACTTCCTCCCGCGGCACGCGGCCCGACTGGACGAGCGCCGCCAGCACGAGCGCGCCCATCGCGAACGCGTGCTTGCACTGCGGTCCCGCCGGACAGGAGCAGATCGACCGCGCGGACGTGGGCCCGAACGTCCAGCGCGTGGCGTACACATGCCCGCCACGCACCGGCGCGCGCAGCGAGGCGCCCTCCTGACGGATCGCGCCCACGCGCCCCTCGTCGGCATATTGCAGTCCGCGCGTGCGGACCCAGTCGGGGAATGCAGCCAGTGCCGCGAGCAGATCCTGCGGCTGCGGATCGGTGACGCGCGAGACGATGTCGATCGGCAGAGTGGGCATGGGCTCCTGAGGTCGGGTGCCTCGGTCACGTCTCGGATGCGCAGGTCGGGCGAGCCGGGCATCTTAGCATCCCGGCCCTTTCTCGACCTGCCTCCCACCGGCTAGGCTCTCGGGGCGCACATCGGGAAGTACTCACGTCGAGGAGGCGCTCGTGTCCCCCGAGTCCAAGGAGCTGTACGCGGTCAAGCCCGACATCCAGGCCCGGGCGCACATCCGTTCGATGCAGGATTACGAGCGACTCCATGCGCGCTCGATCGCCGACCCGGCCGGGTTCTGGGGTGAACGGGCCGCTGCACTCACGTGGTTCCACCCGTGGCATCAGGTGCTCGATGCCGACTACGAGGCGGTGGACTTCGCGTGGTACTCGGGCGGACGGTTGAACGCCTGTTTCAACTGCGTCGACCGCCATCTGGAGACGCGCGCCGACCAGACCGCGATCATCTGGGCCGCCGACGAGCCGGGCGTGTACCGGCACATCAGCTACCGCGAGCTGAAGCACGACGTGTGCCGCATCGCCAACGTGCTCCTCGCGCACGGCGTCCAGAAGGGCGATCGCGTGTGCATCTACATGCCCATGATCCCCGAGACCGTGGCCACGATGTTGGCGTGCGCACGCATCGGCGCGGTGCACTCGGTGGTGTTCGGCGGGTTCTCGGCCGAGTCGTTGCGCGATCGCATCCTGGACGCCGGCTGCCGCGTGCTGGTGACCGCCAACGAGGGGATGCGCGGCGGCAAGCCGATCCCGCTCAAAGCGATCGCCGACCGGGCGGTCGAGGGCCTGTCGCTCGTGACGAGCGTGCTCGTGGCGCGCCGCACCGACAAGGACGTGCCCATGCGCGAAGGCCGCGATCACTGGCTCGATGACGAGATGCGTCGCCAGCGCTCGACCTGCACCGTGGAGTGGATGGGCAGCGAGGACCCGCTGTTCATCCTGTACACCTCGGGCTCGACGGGACGGCCCAAGGGCGTGCTGCACACCACCGGCGGCTACCTCGTGTACGCCGCCTACACGCACCAGCTCGTGTTCGATTACCACCCGGGCGACATCTACTGCTGCGCCGCCGATGTGGGCTGGATCACGGGACACAGCTACATCGTGTACGGACCCCTCGCCAACGGCGCCACCACCGTGCTGTTCGAGTCGACGCCCGTCTATCCCGATCCGGGGCGCTATTGGCGCGTGGTGGATGACCTGGGCGTGAACATCTTCTACACCGCGCCCACCGCGCTGCGCGCGATCGCGCAGGCGGGCGACGAGCATGTGAAGCGGCACAAGCGCACCTCGCTGCGCGTGCTGGGCTCGGTGGGCGAACCGATCAACCCCGAGATCTGGCGCTGGTACCACGACGTGGTGGGCGACGGCCGCTGCGCGGTGGTGGACACGTGGTGGCAGACCGAGACGGGCGGCATCCTGATCACGCCGCTGCCTGGCGTGACGCCCACCAAGCCGGGCTCGGCCACGCTGCCGTTCTTCGGCGTGCGTCCGGTGATCGTCGATCCGGAGTCGGGCGCGGTGCAGGAGGGCGGCGACGTGCGGGGCGCGCTGTGCCTGGACACACCATGGCCCGGCCAGGCGCGCACGGTGTGGGGCGACCACGAGCGCTTCAAGCTCACGTACTTCAGCCAGTACAAGGGGCGTTACTTCACCGGTGACGGCTGCCGGCGCGACGCCGACGGCTACTACTGGATCACCGGCCGCGTCGACGACGTGCTCAACGTCTCCGGCCACCGCCTCGGCACCGCCGAGGTCGAGAGTGCCCTCGTCGCCCATCCCAAGGTGGCGGAGGCCGCGGTGGTCGGCGCGCCGCACGACCTCAAGGGCCAGGGAATCTACTGCTACGTCACGCTGAAGGCCGGCGAGCAGCCGAGCGACGCGCTCAAGGCCGAGCTCGTCAAGACCGTGCGCCAGATCATCGGGCCGACCGCCTCGCCGGACTGGATCCAGTTCTCGCCCGGCCTGCCCAAGACGCGCTCGGGCAAGATCATGCGCCGCATCCTGCGCAAGATC
>CADEFY010000163.1 GCA_902826705.1 uncultured bacterium | reverse complement strand
GCGGTCGCGCCTGCGCTCGCGCAGAAGAAGCCCCGCGCGGTCGACCGCTTCTGGACCTCGCCCGATCTGGCCAGCATGCCGATCGGCAGCATCGCGATGCTCCCGGTGGTCACGTTCGACGGCAACCTCGAGGCCCGCAGGGCGGTCGAACTGCACCTGGGGCAGGCGCTGCGCGGCAGCGGCCATCGCTGGGTGTCCGCGAGCACGGCGCGCGAGTACCTGCGGCGCGCGGGCGGCGACTCGCTGCTCGCGGTGATCGACGGCAGCGTGCTCAAGCGCGAGCGCATCGACTCGCTCTCGGCCCCGTTCATCTGCCAGTCGGCCCGCGCACGTGCCGTGCTGATGGTGCGCGTGGACCAATGGGAGCAGCGCAAGCTCGAGTTCAATCAGTCGGGCAACCCCACCACGACGGTGCAGCTCAAGGCGGCGCTCGTGGACTCGACCGGCCGCCTGCTGTGGAGCGCGATCGGTGGCGAGACGCTCGAGGGCCCGTACCAGGATGCACGCGAGAGCGCGGTCGGCGTGAAGGCGAGCGGGCTCAACAACACGCCCATGACCAACCAGGGTGGCGCGCCGACGTTCGCCGAGACGCTCACCAAGCTGTTCGCACGCTGGGGCCCGGAGTTCCCGAAGAAGCCCGCCGCGCCCGCCGCGGAGTGACGCATTGATCGTGACCGACGACGCGTCCGGCATGCGCGCCGCGCTGCGCGAGGCCCGGGCCTCGCTCGAGCGCGACGAGGTGCCCGTGGGCTGCGTGATCGTGCACGAGGGGATCGTGATCGGTCGCGGCCACAACCAGGTGGAATCGCTGCAGGACGCCACGGCGCACGCGGAGGTGCTCGCCATCGGCGCCGCCTCCAATGCCCTCGGCTCGTGGCGGCTGTCGGAGTGCACGCTGTACGTCACGCTCGAGCCGTGCGCCATGTGCGCGGGTGCGATCGTGCTGGCCCGGCTCGGGCGCGTGGTCTACGGCGCGAGCGACCCCAAGGCGGGCGCGTGCGGCTCGGTCCTCGACGTGGTCGGCGAGCGCCGCCTGAACCACCATGCGGTCGTGACCCGCGACGTGCTCGCCGAGGAGTGTGGCGAACTGCTGCGGGAGTTCTTCCGCGTGCGCCGCAAGCAGGCGCTGCGCCTCGTCGAGTCCCCCGAGGAAGCCGGCCCGCCCGACGCCGACGGCTGACCAGGCTCATCCGGTCGGGCTCGGACTCCGTACTCCGGTTGGCGCCGACCCGTGTGGGGGGAACTCGCACGGAGCCCGGGGTACCCGATCGACTCCCGTCGGCGCCACCTCCTTCTCGCTCGCGGCGGACCGGTGTCGGTCCGCGCGACAGTTCCTCCGCGCCGCGCGCCGCGCCGCGACCGACCGCCCACCTCGAACGGCGGCAAGCCGTTGCGATCAGGGCGCGGACGCCGCCCGGCCGCCCGCGGCACGCGGCTTGCGCTGGGCGCTCGCATGCGCCATCGGAAGGCCAACCCCCCCGGCCCGAGGCGAGCCCTGTCTCTCGGGCTCGTGTGTCTGGCCATGCCGTTCCTCCCCTGCAGCGCGGTCGCCTCCTCGGAACTCCTCCGTACATTCCCCCCGGGGGACGTGCTCCGCTTCCAGCCTCGCACCGCCGAGGAGGCGACCCAGCTGCCGGAGGGATCGCGCCACCCGCGGGACCGCGCCACGCGCACCGCCCTCGACCCGTCCGCGCACGCGAGCGCGATCGTGGGCGAGTGGTCCGAGTGGGGCCCGCCCGTGCGCACGCGGCACCGCATGCTGTTCGACTCGCGCCGCCGCGAACTGCTGGTGGTGGGGGGCGATCGGGGCGAGGATCCACAGTCCACCCTCTGGTCGTTCGGACTCGCTTCAGGGCGGTGGGAGCGACGTGCGGCGCTGCCGCCCACGGCGGATCGCTCGCCCCTCGTGATCGGCGCGGCCATCGACTCCGCCACGGACCAGATCCTGGTCGCACGGTTCGTCCAGGTCGAGGGCACCTCGCGTTCCCGGATCGAGCTGCTGTTCGGCGCCCTCGGTTCCAGCGGCGCCTGGCGGACGGTGCTGGTGCCGGGGGAGCGTCTGGGGCGGTGGCACGCCGGGATGGCGCTGGACCTCGTGCGCCGGCAGGCGCTCCTGCCCGGACTCTGGTCGCCGACCGCGGACCGCCATGAGCTGCTGCGCGTGCCGCTCGATGCGCCGGAGTCGAGCGCACTTGAGCCGATGCTCGGCAGTTCGCCCGCAGCCACCTACCGCGGGGCCTGCGCGTTCGACGAGCTTCGCGACCGTCTGGTCATCCTCATGCCGTCGAACGCGCAGGTGACATGGTCGCAGGTCGCCGCGGCCGGACCCTTCGAGTGGCAGGCGCTGGCGACTCCGCCGCTGCCCTTCTGCGGCCAGCCCGAGTCGCTCCTGCGCGACGCGGCCGGCGACGCGTTCCTCGTCAACGACGATCATGGCGCCGCTTGCCGGATGCCGGGCTCGGGCGCCGCCGCTCAGGCGCTCGCGTCCGAGTGCACCACGCGACGCAGGGACGCCGCGTATGCCCTGGATCCCGCCACTCGCACGCTCTGGCGTCACGGCGGGCGCGACCTGCTCGATGCCCACACGCTCATGCAGTCACTCGATGTGAACGCCCCGGCCGGCTGGAAGTCCGGCACGCCCGAACACATGGGCAGCCGCCTCTGGCACTCCTCGGTGGTCGATCGCGAGAGCGGCCGCCTGTTCGTGTTCGGCGGCTGGGTCTCGGGCACGGTCCCCGCGCTCGTCATGTCGCGATCGCTCGATGGCGAGGGCGGATGGACGCCTTTCGCCGAAGCGTCGCCCGTCCGACCGCGCGTGCGCTTCCTGCACTCGCTCGTGCTCGACCCGGTGCGTCGGCAACTGCTGGTGTTCGGCGGGCAGGCCACCGACGGCTCGGGCCTGCTGCTCGGTGACCTGTGGCGACTGCCGCTCGCGCCGGGCGGCATGTGGGAGCGCATCGAGATGCCCGGACCGTCGCCGCGGCGGCTCTGCAGCCTGTGGCACGACCCGGCGCAGGACCGCTTCCTCCTCGTGGGCGGCGATGACCTGGTCAAACCGCTCGCCGAGGTCTGGGAGCTGCGGCTCGACGCCGCGCCCGCGTGGCGCATGCTCGGCACGCGCGGCGACCTGGGCCCGCCCCAGAGCGGCGTCTGGCCCGATCCCGTGCGCGGCGACGCGTGGGTCGTGCGCCAGGATCTGCTCTTACATCACCTCACGTTCACGGCCGACTCGGCGTTCGGCGAGGCGCTGGAACTCGAGCCGGATGCGCTCCGCCCCGTGGTGCCGTACGGGTTCGATGCCGCACGCCGCGAGATCCTCGCGTTCGCACGCGACGATGCCGGCCGCATGGAGGGCGCGACGCCGCTCGCCATGGCACCCGATGTGGCGAGGCGATGGACCGATCGCACGCTCTCGCACGAGGCGCCCGGCGGTCGCGTCGCGGCAGCGCTCGCCCTCGACCCGCTCGCCGATCGCGTGCTGCTCGTGGGCGGCTATGACGACGACGCGCGCTACTTCGCCGACACGTGGGCGCTGCAGTGGCAGGCCCCTGTGGCCGCGACGGCGGCGCTCGCGCACGCGCAGGCGAGCGCGGAGGGCACGCGGCTCGAGTGGCGGATGAGCGGTGCGACGTCGGTGCGCGCCACGGTCGAGCGCTCGGCGGACGGCGTCGCCTGGCTGGAGCTCGGCGCGGCGCGCGCCGTGTCCGCCGACGTGCTCGCGTTCGACGATGCGCCGCTCGAGCCCGGCGAACGCGCGGCCTACCGGCTGCGCATCGGCTCCGGCGCGACGCCGACGCTGAGCGAGATCGCGTGGCTCGAGCGTGCGGCGGCCCCCGCGGCGCTGGCGCTCGCTGCGGCCCAGAGCCCGGGCCCCGGTCCGATGCGGGTGCGGCTCGCGCTCGCCGGATCCGCACCCGCGACGCTGACGCTCTTCGATCTCTCGGGCCGGGCCCTCGAGCGCGTGGACCTGGCGGCGGGTGCGCGTGAGTGGAGCTTCGGGGCGCCGCGTACGCCGGGCGTGTACCTGGCGCGCCTGTCGCAGGGCGGTGTGCATCGCATGGTCAAGCTGGCGGCGTCGCGTTGACGCGAGCGGGGAGCCCCCACGAACCCCGTGATCGCGCCGCGCGCCGCCGGCGCCTCCTGCTGCGGCCGGGCTACAGCCCGGCCCGCACCGTGCGCTGGTCCACCACGCGGTAGCCGCGCGAGACCAGCGAGTCGCGTTCCGCGGTGCTGAGGTCGTTGGCCCAGCCCACGCGCTGCTGCGGCGCCCACAACGCGACGCCGTTGGCGTGGAACGGCGCGTACGCGACGGACGTGCGCTCGAGCGATCGCTCGTGCACCAGCAGCCGCAACAGCAGCGAGCGGTCCGCGAGCGCCACCGTGGAGTCCGGCAGCGCGCCGCGTGCCGTGCGCGTCTCGCGCAGCAGTCGCAGGCGCTCGGTGCGCTCGGCGGCGATGCGGCCCGGTGCGATCCGGCGCTCACTGGGCAGCGGTTGCACCACGAGCTCGATCGCACAGGCCAGTGCCATCGCGCCCCACACCGGGCCGGGCAGCACACGCGCGAGCAGCGCCAGCGCCAGAGGCAGCGCCACGAGCAGGTAGCCCGGGTCGAGCGGCACCGCGAGGTAGACGGCGATCAGCGGCAGCAGCGCCAGCGACTCGAACACCGGGCCCTCGAGGCTCGGCCGCCAGTGCGCGCCGCGCGGCTCGAACGACCGCGCTTCGCGCCGCCGGGGCCACGCACGCGCCAGGATCCCGAAGGCCAGCACCAGCAACGGCAGCCGGCCCAGCGTCGCGCTGAGCGCGCCGCGCACCACCGGCAGCAGCGTGGCCCACGTGACATGCTGGCGCGCGGCGTGGAACGCGAGCGGGTTGCTCTCGGCGCGCAGCGCGGGGTGCCCGAACGTGGGCAGGTGCCACGCGAGCCAGGTGGCCGCGAACGCGATCGCGCCGCGCACGACCGTGCGCCGGTCGCGGCCCGCCAGCGCGAGCAGCACGACCGCCGCCGGGGCCACCAGCACCAGCGTGGGCCGGGAGGCTGCGGCCGATCCGAGCAGCAGCCCGGCGAGTCCGGCGCGTCCGCGCAGCAGTGCGAGCCATGCGCCGACGAGCAGCGCCATGGCCTGCGCGTAGTCCATCGCCTGCGTGGCCGTGACCACCGCCGAGGGCGCGAGCGCGAGTGTGAGTCCCAGCAGCACCGGGTGCGGCAGGGCGAGCCGCTCCGCCACGCGCACGAACAGCACCGCGGCCACGACGCCGCAGAGCAGCGACCACAGCACCGCCATCGCGGGCCCGCCGGGCGCGAGCGCGGCCAGCACGAGTTCGTAGGCGGGGAAGGCCGGGATGCGCGAGGGTTCGTAGTGCCCGCTCTCGTGCATGTGCATGGCGGCCCCAGCGTAGCGCCAGGCGTCCATGTCCGAGCCCCAACCCGTGCCCAGGAACGGCATGCGCGCCGCCGCGGCCACGAGCGCCACGAGCCCGGACTCGGCGAGGACCCGCCCGGAGGTGCTGGACCCGGAGGCGTGGAAGCGACCCATGGAGCGCATGGGGCGGCAGTCTAGCGTTCACCCGGGCGCTCGTCGCGCGGCGGCGCGCGCTGGACGGGACCGAGGCGGCGGGGCGGGGGCGCCTGCTACACTCGCGGCGCCCCGACCGGGCCCACCCGCCTCTCGGCGACGGAGCCTCCCATGCGCGCAGCCCTCGCAGTCGCACTCACCTCGATCGCCCTCACGGCGCACGCCCCGGCGGCGACACCGGCCAGCTTCGAGGGCCGGGTGATCGACGGGCCCTGGTACAACGGCTCGATCATCAACCACCTCGCCGGGAAGTTCGACGACTGCCGCATCCAGTTCCAGAGCGAGAAGCTCTACGTGAAGCTTCCGGGAGGTGCGACGATCGTGGGGTTCATGGACGAGGAGGTCGTGGTCGACCCGCACGAGATCCACGTCTACGACCCCAAGCGCTCGCTCTACTGGATCGTCGACGTGGCCGACCTGGCCCGCTGAACGCCTGAAGCGGTTGCCGCACAACACGTCGCGGCCGCGCCAGGATATCGGGAACCGTTTCCATCCGCTGGGAGTAATACCGGCGTGACGGAAGCCCGCAGGCACCGGACGTGCTGCGGCGTGCCCGCTCCCCCCCCTCACGACCGCCTGACACGACATCCGGCCACTCCCGCTCCCCCGGGTGGCGGCACCGGTGCGATCGCCCATGCCCGGTGCGAGACCAAGGAAGGCCACGCGCGCACGGAGCCGCTCCCGCGTGTGTCCCGACGGGAGGAATCGCATGTCCGCAAAGCTGTCCTGTGCGGCTCGCGCCTGCTGCATCGCATGGAGCGTCGTCCTCGCGACGGCGCAGATGGCCCCGATCGCATCGGCGGCCACGGTGTCCGTCACGCTGCGCTGGACGGCGCCGGGTGACGACGGCCACGTGGGCCGTGCATCGCTCTACGAGCTGCGCTATCTCGGCGCCCCGATCACTGATGCCAATGTGCTGACGACTCCGCGAATCCTCGGGCTCAGGCCGCCATCGGCTGCCGGCCAGCGTGACAGCATGACCATCTCGGTTCCCGTCACAGGGCTGCCCACGTACTTCGTGCTGCGCACGGCGGACGAGGCGGGCAACTGGTCGCGTGTGTCCAACAACGCGGTGCTGCCGGGCACCACAGCCGAACTCCCCGACACACTCGGCGGCCTCGCACTGGCCGCGCCGTCGCCGAATCCGGCCCGCGCCATGACGACGCTGTCGTTCACCACGCCGCGCGACGCCGAGGCGAACGTGGACGTGTTCGACACCAGCGGCCGTCGCGTGCGCGCGCTGGTCGATGGCGTGATCGGACGCGGCAGGCACTCCCTGCGCTGGGACC
>CADEFY010000162.1 GCA_902826705.1 uncultured bacterium | reverse complement strand
CCCCCACTCGCACCACCCGCCCGCCCCCCTCGCGCCACCACCGCCGCCGCCGCTTGCCCCCCTCTCTCTGCCGCGCCCTCACCCCGAGCACCGTGCAAGGGCCGAGGGTGTCCCGCTCCGCGCCCGCCAGGGTCACGCGCCCGCCGCCCGCGTCGGGCTCGGCCCAGCGTTCGCGCTCGAACCATGCGCCCACGCGCGACTCGCGCAGATCGTGATCGGCCAGCGGCACGATGCGGCTGGTCGTGGGATCGGTGCGCCACGCGCGTCCGTCGCGGCCGCCCTCGCGCAACTGGAACGGACCCAGCGCGGTGCGCGAGTAGCGCCGCCCGTCGTGGGCCGACCAGCTCTCGAGCGTACCCGTGAACCCGAACGCGGCGAGGCGAGCACGCGTGAACGACGTGCTCTCGGCGGCGAACGCGGCAGCGCCGCCCGTGGCCTCGAGATAGCGGTTCACGACGCGTGCGGCGTCGGGCGCGATCTGAGCGCGGGCATTCGCGAGCGGCAGGGCGAGCGAGATGAGCGTGGCGGCCGCGAGGGCGCGCGCGAACGACCGGGGCATCGAGTCTCCGGGGTGGGTTCGGAGGGACGGCGGATGAGGATAGCAGAGCCGGGGCCTCACACCCGCTTGACCCGGCCCGCGGGGCCGTTGCGGCTGAGCCGGCCCGCGTGCTACCAAGACCCCTCCCCGAAGGGCTCCCCACAGCGAAAGGACCCACCGATGCGCAAGCTGCTCACCGTCCTGGCCGCTCTGATCGTGATCCCGGCCGCGGCGCACGCGGATCCGTTCAGCAACTACGGCGTGCATCTGGGGTTCGGGAACGATCCTGACCAGGTGTTCTTCGGCGGCCAGTTCACGATCGGCGACGTCGGCCCGAACATCGACCTGGTGCCCATGGTGGACATCGGCTTCGGCGACAACGCCACGATCATCTCGCTCAACGGCGACTTCCGGTACCGCCTCGACATCAGCGGCCAGACCTGGCAGCCCTACGTGGGCGGCGGCATCGGCGTGCACTTCGTGTCATTCGACTCGGGCGGCCCGCTGCAGGATGACAGCGACACGTTCGGCGGCGGCCACTTCATCGTGGGCGTGGACGCGCCGACGCGCTCGGGCAGCCGCTTCTTCACCGACCTCAAGCTCGGGATCGGCGACTCGCCCGACCTCAAGATCGAAGCGGGCTGGAACTTCAGGCTGCGGTAGTGCGGCGGAGCACGAGCCCGCGCCCGCAGGCGTCACAGCGGAGCGCGACCTCCTCGTGCGACGGCAGGGCGCGGCGCTCCACGAGCGCCGCGCTGCATGCCGGGCACACGCCCTCGTAGCCGAGCAGGCTGCGCGCTTCGCGATAGCGCGCGAGCGCCGCGATCGGTCCGGCGAGGAGCAGCGCGGGCACGAGCACGAAGTGCAGCACGGGCAGGAACACCGCGGCGACCGCGGCCGCCCAGCACAGGCCCAACGCCTGCAGCGCGCGCTGCGTTCGCTGCGCTCTGGTCCAGACGGCCTCGTCGACGCGCACCGGTGCGTCGGGAAGGCCGGGATAACTCAAGACCGCGACGACGGGCGCTGAACGGTTGATCATCTCATCGCGCGACCGGCGGTCTGGGGAATGACATGCCCCAGTAGGTCTCGCCCTCGATGACCGTCTCGAAGCGCACGGTGTCGGCCTGTGTGCTGATGAACTCGATACTCCGAGCACCCCTGTCGATCTTGACGAAGGCGGCACCGAACACACGATCGGGCCCGTACGACATGACGTGGCGCTCCATGACCCCGACCTGCAATCCATCGACGAGGATCTGCGCACCGACCGAAGTCGAGTCGCCAGTGATGATGACGTTCGAAGGCGAAGTCCGCTGGCAACTCGTCAGGAATGCGCAGATGGCGAGAACCGTGCTGCGGCCTCGCATCACAGCCGCCACCGACGATCGCCGCGGCACTCTGGCGTCCCCTCATCCCTGTGCGAGCTTTGCGACCTATCAGTGAGCGCGCGTCGCGTGATCATAGCCAAGAGCCGCGCGACAGAGTCAGGAGGAGGACCCAGCCGAGGAACAGACCGTAGACCCATCGCAGCCGCTGGGGTGCCTCACGACGGATGAACGTCGTCGCGCCAGCGAGCGGGCCGTACAGTGCCGCATTGAACCAGCCGAGCCGATTCATGGCCTCAACATACAGCCACTCGCTCCCCAAGGCAGGCCAGCTGATCACGATTGCAATGGGACAGGTCAGTACCATGAAGAAGGTGTGGAGGTCTCTCCAAGGCTCCCCCAGTGAGCCGACGGCAGGCCTTGCCCATCACAAGATTCTCACGACGAGTGCCCCTGGCAGCGACACTGCGACGAGCAGCCCGACTTCGCGAAGCACTTTCCCAGCCTGCCAGTTCAGCATGTCTTGATCCAGGCACGTTCAAGGGCTCGGAAGATGCCCACTCACCGCCCCGACGCCTGCGCGAGCCGCTCGGCGAACGGGCCCGGGCCCATGAAGCCGACCACGCGGGCGCCGCGCACTTCCTCACCGCTCGGCGCCAGGAACACCACCGCCGGCACGCCGGGCACGGCGTAGCGCTCGCGTGCGGCGCGCGAGGCCTCGGAGTCGAACTTGGTCAGGTCGACCTTGTAGATGTCGAACGCCCGCGCCGCCTGCACCACCTCGGGCGCGACGAACGTCTGCAACTCCATCTCGTGACACGGCACGCACCAGTCGGCCGAGAACTCCAGCATCACCGGGCGGCCGGCGGCGAGGCTCGCGGTCACGGCGGCTTCGTCGTAGGGCGTGAACACGATCGCGTTCGACTTGGCGCGTGTGGTCTGGATGATCAGCGCCACGGCCGCCAGCACCGACACGGTGCCGAGCACGCGCTTGGCCATGCGGAACGCGGCGCGCGCGTTGTCACTCTTCTCCATGAACCCCAGGTACAGGCCGCCCAGCAGCAGACCGGCGGGCACCACGTAGGGCGCCAGCGCCGGCAGCAGGCCGATCGCCACGTACGACAGGCCGATCGTGGCCATGATCACGCCGAACACCTTCTTCACCCACACCATCCACGCGCCCTGCCGCGGCAGCGCCTGCAGCAGGTTGGAGAACGCCGCGAGGAACAGGTACGGGAACCCGAGCCCCAGCGCGATCGTGAACATGCTCTGCACGCCGAACGCCACGCTCTGCTTCTGCGCGATCAATGCGAGGATCGCCACGATGAACGGGCCCACGCACGGCGCGGCGATGATGCCCACGCCAAGGCCCGCCAGGAACACGCCCGCCAGGTTGGCGGTGTTGGCGCCGCCCAGGCGGTCCAGCACCCATGTGGGCGCCTGCATCTCGAACAGGCCGAACATGCCCAGCGAGAGCACCATGAGCAGCAGACCGAGCCCGACGTTGACCCACACGCTCTGCAGCGCGGCGCCGAACAGACCGCCCGTGAGCGCCGCCACCACGCCGAGCGCGGTGTACATGGCCGCGATGCCCAGCACGTAGAGCGCCGCGGCGAGCAGCACCTTGGGCAGCGGCTCCGCGCGGCGCGCGCCGAAGATGCTCACGGTCACGCCGAGCATGGGGAACACGCACGGCGTCAGGTTGAGCAGCAGACCGCCCACGAACAGCGCGAGCAGCCAACCCAGACCGCCACTCTCGAGCGCCTGAGACAGGCGAGAGCCCGCGACCTGCGTGGCGTCGTCGGGCGGAGCGGTCATGAAGCCGTCGCCGGCGGCCGCGGCGGTGTCGCTCGCAGTCTCGGGAACGGCGAGCGTGTCGAGCGGTTCGGCGGCCACCGGCGCCGCGGGATCGGCGGCAGCGATCGTCACCTGCACCGTGTAGGGCGCACGGGCGGGCGGCAGGCACACCTGGTCGTCACACGCCTGGTACGCCACCTCGCCCGTGAGCGTGTACACGCCCGGCGTGGCGGCCACATCGGCGGCGACCGGCAGCACCACGGTCGTGACGCCGTCGTACACGAGCAGCGGCTGGTCCTCGAACGAGAACTTCATCGACTTGCCGGCCGGGTAGCGCGCGCGCCCCGCGCGCACGCCGTGCGCGGCGGTCAACAAGACCTCGGTGGGGATCAGGTAGTCGAGCGCCGGCGGGTTGGCGTTGATGTGGTAGGGCGGCGCCACGGTGAGCGCCACACGCACCTCGGCCCGCCCGCCCGCGGCCACGCTCACCGCTTCGGCGCGCGCCTGCACGATCGCCGTGGCGGGCGCGTCCTGCGCGCGAGCCGCGGGCGCGAGCGTGGAGAGCAGCAGGGCGAGCGAGAGGATCGTTCGGCGCATCGGGGGCTCCTCGGTCTTGGCGTGAGGCGTGGGGGTGTGCTTCAGGTGCCGGCCAACTGGGCCGCGAACGCGTCAGGATCGGTGACCGGCAGGCGGCAGGCGCGTTCGATGCAGACATACGCGGCCGCGCGGCCATCGATCGGGGTGAGCGCTGCCGTGAAGGGTGCGACATGTGCGAGCGCCGCGCGAGTGGCCTGCGACACGAGCAGCACTTGGTCGGACGTGCATGCGGCGCGCGCCGCGACCGCGAGCAGGGCGCGCGTGTCGGCGGCCTCAGGCTCGCCCGCTACCACGAGGTGCCGGCCGGGCTCGGCCCACAGGCGCATGGCCACCAGCATCACGGGCATCGCGAACGGGTTGCCCGCCAACCGCCGCGCGTGGAATGCCACGATGCGCTCGGCCTTCTCGAGCAGGTCGGCGCGTGCGGTCATGTGCGCCAGACGCACCAGCACGAGCGCAGCGACCGAGTTTCCCGCGAGCTCGGCGCCGTCGAACCCGTCCTTCATGCGCACGAGCACGCTCGCGTCGCCGGCTGGGCTCTCGAAGCAGGCCCCGTCGGCGTCGTCCCAGAACCGCGCGAGCATGACGTCGGCCACCTGGAGCGCGCGCGCGAGCCACTGCGGATCGAACGTGGCGGCATACAGCTCGAGGCAGGCGAGGGCGTAGTACGCATGGTCGTCGAGCTGTCCCGCGCCGGCCGCTTCGCCCTCGCGCCAACGGCGCAGCAGCGCGCCGTCGGGCGCGCGCAGGTGCTGCCACACGAACTCGGCCGCGCGCGCGGCGCGCTCGGCCAGCGCAGGCTCACCCAGCATGCGGGCGCCGCGCGCGAGCGTGGCGATCATGAGCGCGTTCCACGCCGTGAGGACCTTGTCGTCGAGGTGCGGGCGCACGCGGCGTTCGCGTGCGGCGAGCAGGCGCGCCCGCGCCGCGGCGAGCCGCGGTGCCACGTCGGCGGGTGCGGGCTCGGCCTCGTGCAGGATGCTCGCGCCATGCTCGAAGTTCCCGTGCGCCGTGACGCCGTGGAACTCGGCCACGAGCGCCGCGTCGGCGGGGCCCAGCACCTCGGCGAGCTGCGCGGGCGTCCACACGTGGAACCGGCCCTCCTCGCCCTCGGCGTCGGCGTCCTCGGCGCTGAAGAAGCCGCCCTCGGGCGACGTCAGGTCGCGCGCCACGTACGCGAACACGCCGCGTGCGGTGTCGGCGTGGCGCGCATCGCCCGTGGCCGCGAACGCGTCGAGCAGGTTGTCCGCGATCAGCGCCTGGTCGTAGAGCATCTTCTCGAAGTGCGGCACCAGCCACTCGCGATCCGTGGAGTACCGGTGGAACCCACCGCCCACGTGGTCGTGCACCCCGCCGCGGCGCATGGCGTCGAGCTGCCCCACCGCCATGGCGAGTGCGTGGCCTCGCGCGTCGCGATCGCGCTCAAACCAGCGGAACAGGAACGTGAGGTTGCCGGGACTGGGGAACTTGGGCGCGTTGCCGAACCCGCCGTGCGTGGCGTCGTGCGCGCGTTCGAGCCAGTCGATGCAGCCGCGCTCGAGCAGGTCGATCGACTCCGGATCGCGTTCGGGGCTCGACAGCGTGGCGAGCAGTTCGCGCACGCGCGCGCCAGTCTCGGTGATCGGGCCACGCTGGGTGCGCCAGGCCTCGGCCACCTGCGGCAGCAGCTCGCGCATCCCCGTCCGACCGTGCCGTGTGGTCGGCGGGAAGTACGTGCCACCGAAGAACGGTTCGAGCGTGGGTGCGAGGAACACGTTGAGCGGCCAGCCTCCGCCCTGCCCCATGGCCTGCATGGCGGTCATGTAGATGCGGTCCACATCGGGGCGCTCCTCACGGTCGACCTTGATCGCGACGAAGTCCGCACGCAGCCGCTCGGCCACCTGCTCGTCTTCGAACGACTCACGCTCCATGACGTGACACCAGTGACAGGTGGAGTAGCCGATCGACAGGAAGATGGGCTTGTCCTCGCGGCGCGCGCGCGCGAACGCCTCCTCGCCCCACGGATACCAGTCCACGGGGTTGTGGGCGTGCTGCAGCAGGTAGGGGCTCTTCTCGTGCGCGAGCCGATTGGCCGGGTGCGTGGGTGCGGACATGCGGGCCCGAGGATACAGGCGGCGCGAGTGCGGGCGCGTCAGGGGGATGTGACGGTCGGCCCCGGTCCCCGCGCGGGGTGCGAGAATTCCCGCTCCGGTGTGTGTCCGGCGGGCGTATGCTCACCCCTCGCGCACACCCGACCGGCTCGACTGGAGGCGCTCGATGCGACAGATGCTCGGTCTGCTCCTCGGCATGGCGGTCCTGCTCCCGACCGCGACTCGCACCGCGCACGCGGGCGCGTTCGACATGGACGCCCTCTGGCCCAACGAGGATGGGCGCAGTTGGACCTACGCGCAGCACTCCGAGCAGCTCATGCCCCCCGCGACGGGCACGGACCGCGTGCTGCGGTTGTTCCTCGACGGTACGGCGATCGCTCCGGACGGCATCGGGGTGCAGATGCTCCGCGGCGAGCAGGTCTCCGGCCCGCTCGCGGAGCCGGCACAGCGCTCGGCCGATCCGCTGCTGCGTGCAGTGCTCGCGGCGCGCCCCGGACTGCGCGAGGCGATCCTCGCACGCACCGAGGGCTCGGGCTGTGACGTCGTGGCCGTGGGCGGGTTCGATGCGATCCTGCTCAACGCCGAGCTGA
>CADEFY010000161.1 GCA_902826705.1 uncultured bacterium | reverse complement strand
GGCTTCTTCCATCACGTCCTCCGTGGCTTGGGCTCCCGGGCCGCGCGTGCGAGCCCGAGGACGGCTTCGATCGATGCATCCGGTGCGGGGATGGTGTGGCTGCGGAGACACTCACCGACCCGAGACGCTGCGGCCGCACCGGCCGCCACTGCCGCCTCGACGTCCGCGAGTCCGCCGCGCACCAGCACGGTGATCCGCGCGCCGCGGGCGACCTCCTGGCGGACCAGCTCGACGTGGGCGGCCTTGGTCATGGCATCCGCCGCCTCGACCGAGGCCACGAATCCACGCGTCTCCACCAGTCCCAGTGCCAGCCGCCTGCGAGGTCGTTCCATGGGCTCCCGAACGCCCGTGCTCCACACGGAGCGGGGCGAACGGCCAACCTAGCAGCGGGTCATGGGGGGGTCAACGGCCCAGCCCATGCCACACGAGCCGCCTCCCCAGCGGGGTGGCGGCTCGTGTGGTGGTTCATGGGCCCCGTTCCGCGGTCGCGCGAGTCGAGCACGATGGCCAATGCGCCGCGGGCTTCGGGGCCCGAGTATCGTCCCCAGGTCGACCGTGTGCGGACCGTAAGACTCCTTCGCTCGCGATAGGGGGATCAGCCCACAGACCGCCAAGCACGGGTCACCCAGGGAACGTCTCGTCGTCTGGGCCGGGGGCCGGCGTCTCGCGCCGTCCTCAGCATGTCACCGACGAGACAGGGCAACGCGCGTGCCACCGGGGCGACGGCGCTCCGAGCCGGGTGCATCTGCTTGTGACCACGTCATGGGCCTGCGGATCCGCGCGCGTTCGGCGAGAAGGCGCGACGCGATCCCCACGCAGGATGCCCGCCCCCCTGCTCCAGAATGCGGCATCCGACCCGCGCGTCACGTGGCACTGGGTGAGAAGCCCCGGATCGCACGCGGCTCCGAGCCCGAGTCAGGCGAAGTGACAGGCCACCCAGTGCCCGGGGGCGACCTCACGGAGCTCGGGATCCTCTGCGCTGCAGCGCGCCAGGGTGCCGAGCTTCTCGGCGAGGAAGCAGCGCGGATGGAACCGGCAGCCGGCGGGGGGGCGTGCCGGGCTGGGCACGTCGCCCTTGAGCACGATGCGCTCCTTGCGCCGCTCGGGGTCGGGGATCGGCACGGCCGAGAGCAGGGACTGCGTGTACGGGTGCCGCGGGTCCCGGTAGAGCGTGGCACGGTCCGCCAGCTCGACGATGCGGCCCAGATACATGACGGCCACGCGGTCGCTGATGTGCTCGACCACCGAGAGGTCGTGCGCCACGAACAGGTACGTGAGCCCGAGCCGGGACTGCAGGTCCTGGAGCAGGTTGATGATCTGCGCCTGGATCGAGACATCGAGCGCGGACACGGGTTCATCCAGCACGATCAACTTGGGGCTCACCGCGAGCGCGCGTGCGATGCCGAGGCGCTGCCGCTGGCCGCCGGAGAACTCATGCGGATAGCGGCGCGCATGATCGGGTGACAGGCCCACCAGCGTGAGCAATTCGGCGACGCGCTCGCGGGCTGCAGCGCCCTTGGCGAGCCGGTGCACCGCGAGCGCTTCGCCCAGCATGCTGCCCACGGTGAGCCGGGGATTGAGCGAGGAGTATGGATCCTGGAAGACGACCTGCATCTCTCGGCGCATGGCACGCAGTTCGGCCTTGCCCATCTGCGTGACCTCGCGCCCCTGGAAGCGCACCTGGCCGGACGTGGGCTCGATCAGGCGCAGGATGCAGCGCCCCGTGGTGGTCTTGCCGCAGCCGCTCTCCCCCACCAGTCCGAGCGTCTCACCCTGCCGCACCTCGAAGCTGACGCCGTCCACGGCCTTCACCTGGCCGACGACGCGCGAGAACAACCCCTTCTTGATCGGGAAGTGCTTCTTGAGCCCGCTCACCGCGAGGAGCGCGTCAGCCACGGCTCGCCTCCTCGGTGCCGAAGGGCACCACCGCGCCGGACGCGATCTCCTCGGCGCGATGGCAGCGCACCTGATGGCCCGGCGTCAGCTCGCGCAGCGCAGGCTCCTCGGACCGACAGCGCGGCTGCGCGATCGGGCAGCGCGGATGGAAGCGGCAGCCCGACGGGAAGCGCACCGGATCCGGGACACTGCCCGGGATCACACGGAGCCGCGCGTCCTGACCGCCGAGCTTGGGCAGCGAGGCCAGCAGTCCGGCCGTGTACGGGTGGCGGGTGCGTCGGAATGCGCTCACCACGTCGCAGTACTCCACGACCTGCCCGGCGTACATCACCGCCACACGGTCCGCAGTCTCGGCCACCACGCCCAGGTCGTGCGTGATGAGCAGCACGGCCATGCCCAGTTCCGCCTGCAGCCGCTGCAGCAGCTCGAGGATCTGCGCCTGGATCGTCACATCGAGCGCCGTCGTGGGCTCGTCGGCGATCAGGATCGCCGGCCGGCAGGCGAGCGCCATGGCGATCATCACCCGCTGCCGCATGCCACCCGACATCTGGTGCGGGTACTCATCGACTCGCTGCTCCGGCGAGGGGATGCCGACCAACTGGAGCATCTCGATGGCACGCGCACGCGCCGCCGTTCGCGGCAGCTTCTCGTGCAGCATGACCACCTCGATGATCTGCTCCCCGCACGTGTAGACGGGGTTGAGCGAGGTCATCGGCTCCTGGAAGATCATCGAGATCTCCTTGCCCCGGATGGCCCGCATCTCCGCGATCGGGAGCTGGAGCAGGTCGCGACCACGGAAGCGGATCGAGCCGCCGACGATGCGGCCCGGCGGCTCGGCCACGAGCCGGAGGATCGACAGCGAGGTCACGCTCTTGCCGCTGCCCGACTCCCCCACCAGGGCCAGCGTCTCGCCGGCCCCCAGCGCGTAGGACACGCCGTCGACGGCACGCACCACGCCGTCATCGGTGAAGAAGTGCGTCTGCAGCTCGCGGAGCTCCAGCAGCGGCTCGCTCATCCCTTGCCTCCCGGGGTCTTGCGCGGGTCGAGTGCGTCGCGCAGCCCGTCGCCGAAGAAGTTGAATGCCATCACGGTGAGGAAGATCGCCAGCCCCGGGACGAACAGCATCCACGGATAGTAGCGGAGCGAGGCGAGCGAGCGGGCCTGGTTGAGCATGTTGCCCCAGGAGGCATACGGCTCCTGCACCCCCACGCCCAGGAACGAGAGGAACACCTCGCCCAGGATGTAGCCTGGCACCGCGATCGTGGCGGCCACGATCACGTAGCTGAGTGTGTTGGGCAGGATGTGTCGGATGATGATGCGCATGCGCGACATGCCCAGCGCCTCGGCCGCCGTCACGTATTCCGCCCTGCGGATCGACAGGACCATGCCGCGGATCACGCGCGCGAGCCCCGCCCAGCCGATGAACGCCAGGATCGCGATGATGGCGAGATACAGCTGATGACTTGGCAGGTCGCTCGGGAACACGCCCCGCAATGCGACGATCAGGTAGAGGCCCGGGATCGAGAGCAGCAGCTCGACGAACCGCATCACGAGGGCGTCGATCCAGCCGCCGAAGTAACCCGAGACGCCCCCGAGGAGCATCCCGAGCGTGAACGAGATCGCGATGCCCACGAGCCCCACGGTCAGCGAGATCTGCGCGCCGAACAGCAGACGCGTCCAGACGCAGCGACCCTGATGATCGGCGCCGAGCAGGAAGATGCGCTCGCCCGGGGCGACGCCGTACAGGTGCCGGTCCGAGGGCAGCAGTCCCCACAGCCGGTACGGCGCGCCTTTCACGAAGACCTGCACGGGCAGACGCCGCGAGCGGTCCTCCTCGTAGCGGCTCGTCGTGACCTCGCGCGTGGGATGGACGAACGGCTGGAGATGGAAACGGCCCTCCGCGTCGATCCAGCGCAGCGGCGTCGGCGGATGGTAGAAGCGCGTGCGGTCGATGTCGTTCTCGGCGTAGGGCGCGAGGAACGGCGCGATCAGCGTGCCGCCGTAGAGCGCAAGCAGGATGGCCAGTCCCGCCACCGCGAGCGGATTGCGCTGGAACTGGCGCCAGAAGAGCTGCGCCGGAGTCCGCTCGATGCGCGTCACGGGCTCAGTCATACGTGATCCGCGGATCCGCCACGGCCAGCAACAGGTCGGCGATGAGGTTGCCCATCACGAGCACCGTGGATGCCATGAGCACGGCGCCCATGACGAGGTACTGGTCCTGGCTGTTGAGCGCCTCGAGCGTGATGCTGCCGAGGCCGGGCCACGAGAAGATGAACTCCGCGACGAACGAGCCCGAGACCAACGAGCCCAGCGTGAACCCGAACAGCGTGATCAGCGGGTTGAGTGCATTGCGGAGCGCGTGCTTGTACACGACGGTGCGCTCATCGAGGCCCTTGGCGCGCGCCGTGGTGACGTAGTCCAGCCGCAGCACGTCGAGCAGATTGCCGCGCATCTGTCGCATGCGGCGCCAGATGATGCACGAGATCGCCGAAGCGCTGGAGCGGCGACATGAGGTCGTGGTCGAGCGACGTCATGCCGCCCAGGGGGAACCACCCCGTCTGCGCCGCGAGGAAGAGCAGCAGCAGGCCCGAGAGGATCTCGGGGATGCTCAGCCAGATGAAGGCCACCAGCGAGAGGGTCTTGTCCTGCCACGAGTACTGTCGCACGGCGGCGAGCACGCCGAGCGGGATCGCGAGTCCCCACGTGACCACCATGGCCGCGGTCGCGAGCAGCAGGGTGTTGGCGAGGCCCTGCTTGAGCACCTCGAAGACCGGCTGGTGCCGGGAGAACGACTGTCCGAAATCGAAATGCAGGAAGACGTTCTTGAGGTACACGAGGTACTGCACGTACCACGGCTGGTCGAGTCCGAAGTTGCGGCGCATCTGCTCCAGCGTCTCGCTGGAGATGGCGGGGTTCTCCGCCATGATGTTGAGGAAGTCGCCGGGCGCAGCCTGCAGCAGCACGAAGGTCAGCGCCGAGATCCCCAGCAGCAGCGGGATCGTCTGCAGCAGGCGACGCAGGACGTAGGTGCGCATGGATCAGCGGCGACCGGCGCCTGGCTTCACGAAGATGACGTCGGCGTTCCACAGGATGCGGTGCGGCATCGGGCTCGGATCCACATTCCCGAACCGAGAGCGCACAGGCAGCACCATCTTCATCACCGGCAGCCAGACGACCCACGCCTGGTCGTTCACGATCGCCATCACCTCGCGGAAGGTGCGCTTGCGCTCCTCCACGTCGAGCGTCGCGACATTGGCCTCCATGAGCGCGTCGATCCGCGCCTCCTCGGGCGTCGATGGCCGCTCCTGCTTGACGTTCCAGTAGTGCGTGAGACCCGAGGACTTCCACACGTTCATGCCCATGCCGGGGTCCGAGGGCACTGCCGAGCCGAGCCCGAGCAGCGCCGTCTCGTAGGTGAAGTCGCTCCGGAACTTGGTGACGAGCGTGTTGAAGTCGAGCGGCGTGGGCAGCATGTCGATGCCCACCTTGCGCAGGTCGTCCTTGATCAGGTTGAGCATGTCCACGCGCATCCGGTTGCTGGCGTTGGTCATCATCGTGAACCGGATCGGGTTGCCCTTGGTGTCCTCGATCACGCCGTCGCCGTCGGAGTCCTTGTAGCCGAGGCCGGCGAGCAGCCGCTTGGACTCCGCAGGGTCGAAATCGGCGCCCTGGAACGCGGGGTCATGCCAGCGAGCGTTGCCGGGGGTCATCGTCGACCAGCCCTTCACCGCGAAGCCCTGGTACGGGCCCTTGATGAGCGCCTCCCGGTCGACGGCGTGCGACACCGCACGACGGAAGTCGCGCTCCTTGAACCAGGCGTACTTGACCGGGTCCACGACCGGGCGCCCCTTCACGCGGCCCGGGCCGTTCTCCTTGGCGATGTTGAGGTTGAACCAGAAGAAGTTGGTGTTGAACGAGGGGCCGATGTCGTGCGCGACGAAGTCGCCGCCCTTGGCCTTCTCGATGTAGTCGGCGTAGTTCTCGGGCTTCACGTCGTCCAGGCCGTCCAGTTCGCCCTGCTCGAATCGCAGTGCGGCCACATCCTGGTCCTTGGCGATCACGTAGACGATCTGGTCCAGGTAGGGCAGCCGCTGGCCCTTGGCGTCCACGCCGAACCAGTACGGATTGCGCTCGATGATCGTGCGCTGGTCATGCACGAACTCCTTCAGGCGGAAGGGGCCGCTGCACACGATGCTGTCCGGGGACACGTTCGTGCCGAACGCCGCGGCGAACTCGCCCTTCTCGAAGGCGCCGATCAGCGCGTGCCGCGGCATGATGTAGACCGATCCCGTGTGCGCGAGCATCAGGGCATCGACGCGCGGTGATGAGACGACGAACGTGTAGCTGTCTGGAGCGCTGTAGGTGTAGCGCACAGGCGCGCCGTCCACGTTCATCGTGAGCCCGTCCTGCATCGACGGATGCAGCTTGTCATCCATCACGACATCGAAGCTGAACATGACGTCCGCGCTCGTGATCGGCCGGCCGTCGGAGAACTGCACCCCGCGGCGGAGATGGAACGTGTACGTGAGTCCATCGGGGCTGATGTCCCACGACTTGGCGAGCATGGGTCGCGGCTCCATCGTCTTGTAGTCGATGTCCGTGAGTGCGATGAACAGGAACCGGACCACGTCGGTGGTCGAGGTCTCGTTGGCCATGAGCGCGTTGAACGTCTTGGGGCTGTTGGTGGACCCCATCACGAACCGTCCGCCATGCACGCCCACCTCGCGCATCGGCGTGCGCATGGTGTCCTGCGGCAGCGGGTGCGGATCGACCCAGGCGGACCGGCCACCGCCTCCCCCGCCACCGCAACCGCAACCGGCGAGCACGGCGACCAGGAACAGGGCCGCTGCAGCGGCGTAGAGACGAGGACGCATGACGACCTCCACAAAGGGGCGGATGGCTCGAGGACTCACGGAAGCGGCGGCGAGAGCATGGGGGCTGCGGTCCATGCGGTGAGGCGAGCAGGGACCGACGCGGTGACATTCGGACGAACGTGTGCCTCGGCGGTGCGCGCGAGTGCATCGGCGAGATGCTCGATGCGAGCCGCAGGGCCGAGCCAG
>CADEFY010000160.1 GCA_902826705.1 uncultured bacterium | reverse complement strand
GAGCCGCCCACGGCCACCCCGTACTTCATGCGCATCAGCTCGGCCAGCATCTCTGCACGCGCGATCACCGGGATCGCAGCGGCGCGCGCCGCCTCGAGTTCGGGGTTCTCCATGTGGACCGCCGAGGAGTACACCACGACCTGCGCGCCCTCGACGTTGACGGCGGCATGGCCCACGAACACGCGGCCCCCCAGCGCGACGAGCCGGTCCGTGACCTCACTGGTGCGCAGGTCGCTGCCACTCACGGTGTAACCCATGTCCAGCAGCACCTCGGCGATGCCCGACATTCCGCTGCCGCCGATGCCGATCAAGTGGATGCGATGTGTGCGGCCGTACACTCAGCGCCCTCCCCCGGCGGCGGCTTCCTCGCCCAGCGGCCCCTTGCCCTCGGCCCAGCGCACGAGCGAGCGGGCGAGCCGGTTCGCGGCGTCAGGCCGCGCGAACAGCCGCGCGTTCGCGGACATGCGCGACAGCGCGCTGCGGTCCACGAGCAGATGCGCCAGTTCGCGAGCCAGACGGTCCCCGTCGAGCTCGGCGTCGGGGATCGTCACCGCGGCGCCGCGGTCGACGAGGTTGGCTGCGTTGACGACCTGATGGTCGTGCGCGGCGTATGGGTACGGCACGAGGATCGCGGGCAGCCCGCACACCGCGATCTCGGCCAGCGTCATCGCGCCCGCACGGCACACGACGAGATCGGCCGCCGCATAGGCCAGATGCATGTCGCGCACGAACGGCCGCACCGTGGCGGGAAGGCCCTCGTGGCTCACCGCCTGCAGGACCCGTGCGTGGTCATCGCGGCCGGTCTGCAGGATGCACTGCAGATCGAGCCGTCCCTTGAGGCGGCGGAGCGCGTCGAGCGCCGCGTCATTGATGCGCTTGGCGCCCAGGCTGCCGCCGAAGATGAACACGGTGGGCTTGCCGGGCACGAGTCCGAACTCGCGCACCGCCTGCTCGCGGTCCCCGACGAGCAGATGCGCCCGCACCGGATTACCCGTCACCTTGAGGTGGTCGCGGCGCGTGAAGTGGCTGCGGGCCTCGAGGAACGAGAGATGCACCTCGTCGGCGATGCGCGCCAGCCAGCGGTTGGTGAGGCCGGGGATGCTGTTCTGCTCCTGGATCAGCAGCGGCCGCCCGGTGATCCGCGCGGCCAGCGACAGCGGTCCGCTCACGTAGCCGCCCGTGCCGAGCACGGCGCCGGGGCGCTCGGTGAGGATGATGAACACCGCCTGGATGCAGCCCGCGATGTTGACGAGCACCGCCCACGGCCAGCGCCACCACTGCCGCCGCGGGAAGCCCGCCGTGACGAGGAAGCGGATCGGGAAGCCCGCTTCGGGCACGGCGGTGGCCTCGATGCCGCGCCGTCCGCCCACGAACACGACCTCGACATCGGGACGGATGCGCTGCAGCTCCTCGGCGACCGCGATCCCCGGGAACACGTGGCCTCCCGTGCCTCCGCCGGCGATCAGGATCCTCACGCTGCTCTCCCGCCCCAGCGCTGCCGGGTGAACGCCTCCGCCTCGCCGTTGGCGACGCTGATGCGGTAGAGGAGCCCCGCGGCCGCGAGGTTGACCAGCAGCGCGGACCCGCCGTAGGAGACGAACGGCAGAGGGAGGCCGGTGGTGGGAGCCAGGCCGGTCGCCACGGCGAGGTTGGCGATGGCATAGAGCCCGAGCTGCACGGTGAGCCCGCCGGCGAGCAGGCTCGTGAAGGGGTCCGCGGCGCGTGCGGCCACGCGCAGGCCGCGCCAGAGGAAGAGCGCGATCACCAGGAAGAGCGCCGTGACGCCGATCAGGCCGAGCTCCTCGGCCACGATCGAGAAGATGAAGTCGGTGTGCGCTTCGGGCAGGAACTCCAGCTTCTGCATGCCACCGCCGAGTCCACGGCCGAACAGCCCGCCCGAACCGATGGCGATGAGCGACTGGTTCAACTGGTAGCCGGCCCCGCGCGTGTCCAGATCGCCACCCGTGACGAAGCCGAGGAACGTGCGCACGCGCGTCATCATGTAGGGATGCGTGGCGAGCGCCACCGCCACGATCGCCGCGCCGGCGGCGACCGGAACGAGCAGATGCCGGAGTCGTGCACCGGCGAGGAACAGCATCGTGAAGCCCGTGATGAGCAGCAGTCCCGCGGAACTCAGGTTGGGCTGCTTGAGGATCAGGCCCGCGAGCGCGGCGATGAGCAGCAGCGGCGGCGCGAGGCCGCGCCAGAAGCCGAGGTCGGCGATCGGGCGGCGCTTGAGCCACCACGCGAGGAACAGCACGGCCGCGAAGCGTCCGATGTCCGTGGGCTGGAGCGAGGCGAACCCCAGCCGCAGCCAGCGGGTGGCCCCGTTCGACATGTGCCCCGCCACGACCACGAGCCCGAGGAGCGCGACGGCGAGGCCTAGCATCACCGGCGCGGCCTGCTCGAGCCGCTTGATGTCGATCCGCGCGCATACCGCGAGCACGCCGAGTCCGAGCACCGTGCGGATGACCTGCTGTCGCAGGAAGTAGTCGCGATCGCCGTACTTCATGAACGCCATGAACGAGCCGGCGGAGTACACCATGACCAAGCCGATGCCGGTGAGCAGCAGCGCCAGCACGATGAGCCAGCGATCCCCACGCTTCACGGGGTCTCCCCTCCCTGGATCCAACGCGCCACCTCGTCCTTGAAGCGGCGTCCGCGGTCCTCGTAGTCACGGAACATATCGAAAGATGCGCATCCGGGCGAGAGCAGGATCACGCCCGCCGGGGCGGCGGCCGCCGCGGCGGCATCGACGGCGGCGGCCAGCGAGGGCGCGCGCTCCGACGATGCCTCGGGCCAGGCCGAGGCGATCGCTTCGGCGCCTGCGCCGATCAGCACGACATGCCGGACGTGCTCGCGGACGAGAGGCGCCAGCGGCCGGAAGTCCTGTGACTTGTCGAGCCCCCCGGCGATGAGCACGACCGGCTCGGCGAAGCTCTGGAGCGCGACCCGCAGCGCGTCGGTGTTCGTGGCCTTGGAGTCGTTGACGAACCGCCGTCCGCGCGCCTCCCCCGCGGGCTCGAGCCGGTGCTCGAGGCCGCGATACTCGCGCAGCACCTCACGCAGCGTTTCCGGCGGCAGCTCGAGTGGCAGCACGGCCGTGAGGGCGGCGAGCACGTTGGCCAGGTTGTGCGGGCCCAGCAGCCGGACTTCGCGGCGTGCGATCAGCCGCTCGAGCCCGCCGCGCCAGGCGAGCACCAGGTCACCGCCGTCGGCATACGCGCCCTCGGGCACGGGGTGCGCGACCGAGAACGCGAGCCGCGCGCCCTCGCCGGAGAGGTTCGCGAGCACGGCGGGGTCATCGGCGTTGCCCACCGCCCAGTCCTCGGGCACCTGCCTCGCGAACAGCCGCGACTTCATCGCCGCGTAGGTCGCCAGGTCGCCATGCCGATCGAGATGGTCGGGCGTGAGGTTGAGCCAGACGGCGATGTGCGGCTGCAGTCGGTCCACGGTCTCGAGCTGGAAGCTCGACACCTCCACGACCAGCATCCCCTGGGGGCTCACCTGCTCGGCGACTTCGCAGACCGCGCGGCCGATGTTGCCGCACACCGCCACCTCGCGGCCGGCGGCGCGGAGGAGGGCGCCGATCAGATCGGTGGTCGTGCTCTTGCCGTTGGTGCCGGTCACGCACACGAGCGGCGCCTGCGCCGCGAGCGCGCCCAGCTCGAGCTCCGAGAGCACCGGCACGTGCGCCGCACGCGCAGCCTCGGCGAGCGGATGATCGACCGGCCAACCCGGGCTCCAGACCACCAGGTCGTGCGCTGCGAGGAGTCCCGCGTCCTCACGACCGAACGCGCAGTGCACGCCCTCCGCCGCGAGCGCGCGCGCCGCCTCGGGCCACTCCGGCTCGGGCCGCCGGTCGGCCAGGGTCACCCGCGCACCGTGTCGGCGCAGCAGCCGCGCGGCGGCGATGCCGCTGCGTGCCGCGCCGGTGACGAGCACGTCGCGGCCGGGCGCCGGATGATGGCGGTCGAAGCTCACTGGAGCTTGAACGTGGAGAGCGACAGCAGGGCGAGCAGCGCACCGACGATGTAGAAGCGGAGCACCACACGCGACTCATGCCAGCCGATCAGCTCGAAGTGGTGATGCAGCGGCGACATGCGGAACACGCGGCGGCCGGTCAACTTGAACGAGGCGACCTGGATCATGACCGAGAGTGCCTCGGCCACGAACACGCCGCCCACCAGCACCAGCCAGAACTCGCGCTTGATGAGCACCGCCACGACGCCGAGCGCACCACCCAGTGCGAGCGACCCCGTGTCACCCATGAACACGTCGGCCGGGTGGCAGTTGTACCAGAGGAACCCGAGCGAGGCGCCGAGCACCGCCGCGCAGAACACCGTCAGCTCGCCGCTCGCCGGCAGGTACGTGAGGTTGAGGTACTCGCTGAACCGCACGTGACCGCTCAAGTAGCACATGGCGGCGAATGCGATCGCCGCGATCGCCACGAGGCCCGAGGCGAGGCCATCGAGGCCGTCGGTCAGATTGACGGCGTTCGACGCTCCGGTGATCACGAGGATGACGAACGGCACGAACAGCCAGCCGAAGTCGATGACCTGGAACTTGAGGAACGGCACGTGCGTCACCGTGGGCTGCAGGCCCGGCACTGGCCACGCGAGCAGCACGCAGCCGACCGCGAGCCCGATCACGAACTGACCGATCAGCTTGTATCGCCCGAGCAGTCCGTTGGGCAGCTTCTTCACCACGCGCAGCCAGTCGTCGAGGAAGCCGAGGCCTCCCAGCCAGACGGTGGTGGCGAGCGCCAGCCAGAGCGGCCGCGAGCTGAAGTTGCCCCAGAGCAGGCACGGCACGACGATCGCCGCCACGATGAGCAGCCCGCCCATCGTGGGCGTCCCCGCCTTGACGAGGTGCGACTGCGGGCCGAGCTCGCGCACCTTCTGGCCCAGACGCACGCGTCGCAGCCACTCGATCATGGCCGGCCCCAGCCAGAGGCTGATCGCGAGCGCGGTCACCGCCGCGTAGGCCGCGCGGAAGGTGATGTAGCGGAACACATTCAGCAGCGAGAGTCCGGGAAGCTCGTGCAGCGGGTAGATCCACTCGTAGAACATCACGACTCCCAGGGCAGTCCGTCGAGAACCTGCTCGAGCGCTGCACCGCGTGAGGCCTTGACGAGGACGACCACGCCCGGCGCGAGAGCCTCGCGCAGTGCGGCGCCCAGAGCAGGCTTGTCCGGGAACACGCGCGCGGCGACTCCGGCCGTCTCCGCGCCCTGCACATAGTCGGCGGCATGCGCCCCGACCGTCCACAACTCGGTACCCCGCGCGGCGGCGCCGGTCTCCCGGTGGAGTTCGGCGGCGCGGTCGCCCTTGGCGAGCATGTCCCCGAGCACCGCCACGCGGCGCGTGGCCTCGGGCCAACCCGCGAGCGTCGCGAGCGCGAGGCGGGTCGCGTCCGGGTTGGCGTTGTAGCAGTCCACCAGCACCGTGGCGCCGCGCGCGTGCCGCAGTTCCATGCGCCCCTGCATCGGACGGTGCGCTTCGAGTGCCGCCGCGACCCGTTCGGGGTCGAGGCGGTAGTGCCGCGCCACGGCGAACGCGGCGAGCGCGTCGATGACCTGGTGTCGGCCCACGAGGCGCAGGTGCACGGGCGGGAATCCCTCGACCTCGATGCGCGATCCCGCAGCGCCCAGGTCCTCCACGCGCGTCGGACGCACGTCGGCGCCCTCGGCGAGCCCGTAGCGGATCAGCTGCGCCGGGCAGCCTTCGAGTGCCGCGAGCAGCCGCGGCGAGTCGGCGCCCACGAACGCCGGTGCGCCGCTCCCGAGCGCGAACGCCAGCGACGCCTTCTCGCGCGCGATGCCCTCGAGTGAACCCATGTGCTCGAGATGCGCGGTGCCCGCGTTGGTGATGATCGCCGCGTTCGGCTTGGTGAACGCCGCCAGCGCGGCGATCTCACCCGGGTGGTTCATCGCCATCTCGACCACGGCCACCTGATGCTCGCGACGCAGCGCGAGCAGCGTGAGCGGCACGCCCCAGTGGTTGTTGAGATTGCCCTGGGTGCGCAGCGTGGGTGCCGCACTCGCGAACACCGCGGCGACCAGCTCCTTGGTGGTGGTCTTGCCGGCGCTGCCGGTGACGCCGATCAACAGCCCCGGCCAGAGTTCACGCAGGCGTCCTGCGATGCGCTGCAGCGCGACTGTGACGTCCTCGACCACCACGAGCGGGCCGAGCGGCACATCGGCGATGCGGGCGTGCACATCGCGGCGGCAGAGCGCCGCGCCGGCGCCGCGCGCGAACGCCTCGTCGAGGAACGCATGCCCGTCGCTGTTGCGGCCGGGCAGCGGCACGAACAGCATCCCCGGCTCGATCGCGCGGCTGTCGAGCGTCGCGCCGGTGATGCCACTGGCGAGCAGCGCCTCGCGTGCGACGGCGTCGCGTGGCGCGTCGCGCACCACAAGATCGCCCTGCCCCCACTGGGACAGCTGCACCAGTGTGATGAGCGGCGGCGCGGTCACGGGCTCACTCCGCCGGCCCGGCCCGCCAGCACCTCGGCGGCCACCGCACGGTCGTCGAACGACAGCACCTGCGTGCCGATGATCTGGGTCGTCTCATGCCCCTTACCGGCGATCAACACCACGTCGCCCACCCAAACGGCCGCGATGGCGACAACGATCACCTCGCGTCGGTCGAGCACGACCGCGAGTCGCGCAGCCCCAGCGCCCGCGACCACCTCGAGCGCGATGTGCGCCGGATCCTCGGAGCGCGGATTGTCATTGGTGACCCACGCCGCGTCGGCGAGGGCAGCCGCGATCGCGCCCATCTGTGGCCGCTTGCCGCGGTCGCGGTCGCCGCCGCAACCGAACACGAGCAGCACGCGCTCAGCCGCGTGCTCGCGGCAGGCGGCCAGTGCACGCTCGAGTGCGTCGGGGGTGTGCGCGTAGTCCACGACGACGTCGAACGGCTGGCCCGCACGCACGCGTTCGAGCCGGCCGG
>CADEFY010000159.1 GCA_902826705.1 uncultured bacterium | reverse complement strand
GGCTTCGACAGCGTGTCCGTCGAGCCCGTCGGCAGCGACGGCAGGCACCACTTGCGTGTCAGCAACATCGGCTCGAGTGGCCAGGATGGCGTGTCGATCACACTTCCCGTGCTCAGGCTGTCCCTGCATGTATCGTCACCCTCCGGTGCTCCGATCGCCTCGGGCGAGCTCTCGATCCTCCGGCTCCCGGGCGATGCCACCCCCGTGATCCGCGGCTCCTGGACCTCCACGGGAAGCGGCGAGCGCGGGTCCGGCGTCACCGTGCAGACGCCGGTCATGCACCGCACCGTCCAGGACCGCGAGGATCTGGTGCTGTCGGCCACCCTGCCCTCGAGCATTCCGGTCGCCGTCTCTGGACTCATCATCGCCGCGGCCATGGCTTCTCGATCCGGTCACCCTTGCAGCATGTCTCGAGGAGCGCGTCGCACCGCGACGACCGCAGCACGCTGCGAGGGGGGCACGTCACATGCAGCACATGGGGCAGGACGGGAACCGCGTCGTGGGCTCGAGCGCCGCGAGGCGGCACGAGCTCAGCGGACGCGCGGGCGAGCAAGCGGGGCACGCGGCGCGTCGGTGAACCACGGGCGATGCGTTGAAGCCGTCTGCGGCCATGCAGCGGGTGCTATGCTCCCCGGCCATGGCCGACTCCGACCCCAGCGAAGCGCCAGCGAACCCGTGGCGTGACACGGTTCACCGTGGGCTGAAGTCCCTGCATCACGCGGTGCCCGAGTCGGTCAAGCGCAGGATCCGCCCCTGGTACCTGCGGACGTTCTATTACCCGTGGTTCCCCGAGGTGGTCGAGCAGCCGCTGCTGCCGCCACCTGCGCCGCAGCTCGCGCCGTTCCTCGCGCCCCGATGCGACACGCGCCCCACGTTGCTGAGTCTGCCGATCACGGCATGGTCGCATCGGCACGCGAGACCACAGCAGATCCCCCAGCGCATGGCCCGGCTGGGCTGGCGCACGGTGGTCGTGGACCCTGTGCTCGATGGCCGGCCGTACCAAGCCGACGCCGGCGGCATCGATCGCTGGACCACACCGCGCGGCCCCCACGTGACCGAGCTGAAGCTGGCTTGCGCGGTGGCTCGCGATCCATATCGCGACGAGCTGACGCCCGCCGAGGTCGAGCGTGTCGTCGACGCGATCGCCGACGCCCTGCTGCTATTGCACATCGGAGAGTTCGTCAGCTGGGTGCAACTGCCGTTCTGGGGCCCAGTCGCGATCGCGCTGCGTGACCGATTCGGCGCCGGGCTCGTCTACGACTGGATCGACGAGCACCGCGGCTTCGCCAACACCACCGCGGCCTCGGTCGCGCCCGAGGACCGATTGATCCGCGAGGCGGATCTGGTGGTGACGACGGCTGCGGCGCTCGAGGAACAGGCAGCACCCCGCGCGCGACGCACGGTGCGGGTGCCCAACGGCTGCGATGTCGAGCACTTCGCCGCCGGCGAGCCCGCGGCACGCCTCGAGGCGCTGCCGCGACCGCTGTTCGGCTATGTCGGCGCTGTGGCCGACTGGTTCGATCCCACGCTGGTAGCGGCGCTGGCGCGTGCGTACCCGGATGCCTCGATCGTGCTCGCGGGCCATGCGGATGCGGAGTGCCGCGCCGTCCTGGCGCCACTGGCGAACGTCCACTTGCTGGGCGAGGTCGAGAACGCGCTCGTGCCGGATCTGGTCGCCGGGTTCGATGTCGCGCTGATCCCGTTCCGCGAGAACGCCCTCACACGTGCGACGCATCCGGTGAAGTGCTTCGAGTACTTCGCCGCGGGGCGGCCCGTGGCGAGCGTGCCGCTGCCTGAGCTCGCGCCCTACTCCCACCTGGTCCGCACCGGCAGTGGCGAGGCGGGATTCGTGAACGCCTGCCAGCAGGCCCTCGCGGACAAGGCGAGCGACTCGGCGCCTCGGCTCGCCGCTGCGCGCGCCAACCACTGGGACGAGCGCGCCCGCGCCATGGACCACGCCATCCGCGGCTCGGGGCCGCGCGCCTCGGTGATCGTCGTATCGCACGGCCAGTGGCGGCACACGCACGCGTGCCTTGAACGCCTGCTCGCCTGTCTCCCCCCCTCTGCGAGCGAGGTGATCGTGGTCGACAACGGTTCCACGGATGGCTCACGCCAGGGGTTGTTCGGATGGACACGATTCGACCCGCGCGTGCGCGCGATCTGGAACACCGACAACCGCGGCTTCGCCGCCGCATGCAATCAGGGCCTCGCGGCCGCACGTGGCGATGTGCTCGTCCTGCTCAACAACGACGTGTTGGTCACGCCCGGATGGTTGCGCGGGCTCATGCGTCATCTCGAGGATCCCACCGTCGGCATGGTGGGACCGGTCACCAATGCGATCGGCAACGAAGCGCGCATCAACGTGCCTTACGAGGATCTCGCAGGGTTGCTGGCATTCGCACGTCGCCGTCAACGCAGCCACCACGGGCGCTCATTCTCGATCTCGCTGTGCGCGATGTTCTGCGTGGCGATGCGTCGCGACACCTACGAGCGCGTGGGACCGCTCGACGAGCGCTTCGGCGAAGGACTGTTCGAGGACGACGACTATGCTCGCCGGCTGCGTGCCGCCTCGCTCAGCTGCCGCTGTGCGGAGGGTGTGTTCGTGCATCACTTCGGCAGCATCACGCTTCGAGCGCTCGGCGCGAAGCGGTGGCGCACGCTGTTCGAGACCAATCGCCGACGCTTCCACGCCAAATGGGGCGAGCCGTGATCGCGTCGCTCCGGTCGCACATGGGAATACTCGTGCAGCATCGTCTGCTGCTCGAGGTGCTCACGCAGCGCGACCTCGCAGCGCGCTATCGCGGCTCGGTCCTCGGCTTCCTCTGGACCCTGATGAACCCGGTCTTGCAGGCGGCCGTCTACGTGCTCGTGTTCCGCCATCTCACCGGCGCGATCCGCACCCCCGGCTACGAGACCACGCTGTTCGTCGGACTGCTCCCGTGGACGTGGCTCGCGGGCGCTCTCATGCAGGGAGGCCCGAGTCTGGTGTTGGGCGCGCCGCTCGTGCTTCGCTCCGCCGTGCCGCCGCAGGTGCTACCCGCAGTCGTCGTGCTCGCTCACGGCGCGCATTTCGTGCTGGCGCTGCCAGTCGCGATGGCACTCGTGATCGTCAGCGGAGGCTCGTCGTCATGGAGCTGGCTCGCACTCCCGGTCGCGGTGGTGCCGCTGCTCGTCTTCCTCTACGCCATCACGCTCGCCGCGGCGGCGCTCACCACGCGCCTTCGCGACGTGCAGTTCCTCGTGCAGAACGGCATCGGCATCTGGTTCCTCCTCACTCCCATCGCCTGGCCCGTCGCCATGGCACCCGAGCGGCTGCGCGCATGGCTGGCGATCAACCCGGCCGCAGCGCTCATCCTGCCGTTCCAGCAGATCCTCGCCGAGGGCCGTTGGCCAGATGCGCGGCTGCTGCTCGCGGGGTCCCTGTGGGCGACTGGCTCGATGCTCGTGGCAGTTCATCTGTTCGAACGCCACCGCGAAGCGGTGGTCGAGGCGCTGTGAGCGAGCCCGCGATCCGCTTCGAGGGCGTCACCAAGCGGTTCCGCCGCTGGCATGCGAGTGTGCCGCACACCACGCTCAAGTCGATGGTCGTGCGGATGTGGGATCCTCGGGCTCGCGCCCCGGAGCCCCGCTGGGAACTGCTGTCGGAACTCGACCTCGCGCTCGAGGTGGGCGAGACGCTCGGGGTGGTGGGCCGCAACGGTGCGGGCAAGTCGACGCTGCTGCGGCTGATCGCGGGGATCTACCGCCCCGATGTGGGGCGCATCACCGTGCGCGGCCGCGTCGCGCCGCTGCTCGAGTTGGGCGCCGGCTTCCACGCGGAGTTCACCGCGCGCGAGAACATCCTGGTCAACGGAGTGCTGCTTGGGCTCACTCGGGCGCAGGTGCGCGACCGCGCCGAGGCGATCCTCGACTTCGCCGAGCTCGCCGCGCACTCCGATGCCCCATTGCGCACTTGGTCGACCGGCATGGTGATGCGGCTCGGTTTCAGCATCGCGATCCATGTGGAGCCGGACATCCTATTGGTGGATGAGGCCCTCGCGGTGGGCGATGCGCGGTTCCAGGAGAGAAGCCGCGAAGCGCTCACGCGACGCGTGCGCGAGCGTCGCGGCACCACCGTGATCGTGTCCCACGACACCCAGGCGATTCGAACTCTGTGCGGCCCCGTGCTCGTGCTGGATCCGCCGCATGCACGGTTGCATCCCGATGCCGAGTCGGGGCTCGCCGACCACGCCCGCGCGTTGGAGGCATTGCCGTGATCCCGCCCGCCACGCCGGTGTCGGTGATCATGGTGCTGCACGACTCCGCCGCTGTCGTCGAGCGCGCGCTCGACTCGCTCGAGCAGCAGGGGCTCCCGCTCCAGCTGGTGGTCGCCGACTCGGGATCACGCGATGACGGCTTGGCGCGCGTGCGCGCGGCGTGGCCGTCGGCGGTGACACTGGCACTGGACGCCAATCGCGGGTTCGCTGTGGCATGCAACGCAGCACTCGAACGTGTGACGGGGCGCTCAGTGCTGCTCCTCAATCCGGATGCGGCACTCGAGCCGGGCGCGCTGCAGCTGCTGGTGGCGCAGCTCGAGGCCACAGCACCTTGCGTCATGGCGGCGCCGACGCTGCTCGGGCGGGATGGCCGCACTCGGCTCGCGGACGGGGACATGCCCTCGATCGGAAGCTGGCTCCGCGACCTACTGCCTCGCGGGACAACGCATCGCACCGCGCCGCGGCAGGGCGCATCCCCGGCGGCTTGGTTCGAGGCCTCCTGCGTCCTCATCGAGTGTGCTGCACTCCAGCGCGAAGGCGGCTTCGATGAGGCGTACTTCCTCTACTTCGAGGATGTCGAGTTGGGGGCACGACTGCGGGCCGCAGGCGGATCGCTCGTTCGCGTGAGCGCCGCGCGCGCGCTGCACTCGGGCGCAGGCGGTTCTGGCGCGTACGACGCGAGCCGCATCCGAGCCTGGCACACGAGCGCGAGGCTGTGGGTCGGCCGGCACCTGCCCGGCTGGCGGGCGCCGGTCGCTCGAGCGGTCCTCACGCTGCGCGCTGCGCTCCGTGCCATGGCATGGCCACTCGCCGTGGCCACTGGCGTGCCGATGCGCGAACGCCTGCGGCGGAGTGCAGCGTGGGGTCGCGCCGCGCTGAGCATGTTCATGGGAGCACGATGAGCGGGCCGCGCTTCAGCGTCATCGTCCCGACTCGCGGCGACCGCTCGAGCCTCGCGAGCACGCTCGCGGCGCTTCGCCGGCAGAGCCTCGCGCCGGAGGCGTTCGAGGTGCACGTCGTGATCGATGGCGGCCCTGCAGTGGCGTCGCCGCATGCCGAAGGCGTGCTTGTGCATGCGTTGGGGGGCTCTGCGCGCGGACCGGGCGAGGCACGCAATGCCGGCGCGCGGCATGCGAGCGGCGAGTGGCTCGCATTCACCGACGACGACTGCGAGCCAGCCGACGACTGGCTCGAGCGTGCGGCGATACGGCTCGCGAACGAGGAACTCCATGTGTTGCATGGCCCGACCATGGCGGCGCTCGCAGTGAACGCCGAAGGCGCTCACGAATCGCCTGCGCTCATCCGCTTCGATGACCCAGCCTCCCCCGCCGCGCTCACCACCAACCTGTTCGTACTCGCGACGCGCTTCCGTGAGGCTGGTGGGTTCGATGCCGCTTTCGCTGAGCCGGCGCGTGACCTCTACTTCCGCGAGGACTCCGACCTCGTCTGGCGCCTCGCTGCCGCGGGCGCTCGGGTCGGCTTCGCACCCGAGCTCCAAGTGCAGCACGCGCCGCTCTTCCCCGATGCACGCGCGGTAATCCGGCACGCGCGCCGACACGAGCTCGACCCGCTGCTCGCCAGCCGCCACCCGGGTGCGTTCCACCGTGCGCTCGAAGTCAAACGTGTGGCCGGCATGCGACTGCGGCGGCCGTTCCACGCTGCTGCGCTCACCGCAGTCACCGGCTGGCTCGCCGCCATCATCCTGCTCGCGGCCGGCCGCGCCCACTGGGCAGCGGTCCCCACCACGCTCGCCGTGCTCGCTCACGTGGTCGCGGCACTACGCTATGCGCGCTCGGGCTCGCCGGCCGCACGTGCAGCCGGCTGGCTCACACCCTTCGTGTACATCGCCGCGCTGCTGCGCGGATGCCTGCGCCACGGCGGCTGGAGCGTGTGGCGATGAGCGGCGCCGCGCCAGGTCAGTCACGCGGGCAGGCACGCTCGTGGCCGCCACTGGCGGTCGTAGCGCTCGCGGCGGGCCTCGCCTTCGGGTCGTCCCAGACGGGCCGGGCGCTACTCCACCACAAGCAGGGCCTCGATCTGGCGCCACAAGTCGCCGCGACGCGCGCCGCGCTCGAGAGGCGGGACTTCGCGCTCTACGACTGGCCCGCGCTGCAGACCGCCGGGCGACGATTCGGCCTGCACGGTCCGCTCGGGCCAGATGATCCGCTCATCGAGTTCGCTTACGCGCCCAGCGCGCTGTTCGCGGTCGCAGCCGTCAACGTCTCGGCGCCGAGCCGGCGGGTGTCAGCGGGATCGATGACTTCGTCGATCTCGAACATCGCAGCGGCGTTGAGCGCCTTGGCGTTCTCCTGCGCGGCGGCCGTCGCCTGCCTGACCCGTTCCTCTCGCTCATCGTCGTCGGCGATCGCCTCCAGCTCCTTGCGCAGCCCGAGCCGGACGGCACCCTCGAGCCCCATCGGGCCGAGATGCGCGCCCGGCCATGCCACGGTGAGCACCGGCTCGTGCAGGCTTCCGCCCGTCATCGCCTGTGCGCCAAGGCCGTAACCCCGCCGGAGCACCACCGCCACCAGAGGCACGCGCAGCGCGGCACCCGCGACCAGCATCCGCGACGCACGGCGCACCAGCGCCTCGCCCTCGGCGGCAGGACCGACCATGTAGCCGGGGCAGTCGATCAGCGACAGCACCGGGATGCCGAAGCAGTCGCACAGCTGCAGGAAGCGGGCGGCCTTGTCGGCCGCGGCAGCGGTGATCGCGCCGGCCAT
>CADEFY010000158.1 GCA_902826705.1 uncultured bacterium | reverse complement strand
CCTCGACCTCGGCCCCGAGGGCGCATTCGCGGATGCCGGACTCGTGCATCTCTACTACGGCAGCAGCGCGGGGCTTCAGTCGGGACCGGTCAGTACACTCGACTCCCGCACGCAGAACGACCAGACGGCGATCGGCCAGCGATTCGGATGGGCCGTCGCCTTCGGACGCTTCGACGGCACTGCACGCGACAACCTGGCGGTGGGTGCGCCGCGTCGCGCCTACGCGTCGTATGTCACGGGGGTCGCGAACGAGGCAGAGGCCGGACTCGTGTACATCGTCGCCCCATGGCGGCAGGCGCGATCGCTGCCGCATCGAGGCTCGGTCGTGCTCGACTGCGACGCCAACATCATCTCCTCGCAGCGCATGTTCGACCGCATGCGACCGGCGAGCACCACCAAGACGCTCACGCTGCTGCTGGCCTGTGAAGCCGTCGAGGCCGGTGCGGTGGATCCCGATCAGCTCTACACGGTGCCCGCGTGGGTGGCCGACCACATCCACGGCTCGCAGATGGGGCTGGTCGCCGGAGAGCGCATCACGCTCGAGAACCTGATGAAGGGCATGATGCCGCCTTCCGGCAACGACGCCTCGTTCGCGATCGCCGACATCCTCGAGGGCGGCGGGAATCCGTGGAACGGGAGCTACCAGGCCACGCTGCCCGCATTCCAGGACCGCATGAACGAACGGGCCGAGGACTTCGGCATGTCGCGCACCACGATGCGCAATCCGGCCGGGCTCGATGTGACGGACCACTACACGACCACGCGCGACTTCGCGGCGCTCTCCTACCACGCCATGCAGAACGCGTGCGTGCGTCAGATCGTCGGGGCGCCGGGCTGGCTGGTGGATCACCTGCTGCCGGTGGACACGATGAACGGATGGCTCAGCATCGGTGGTCCGAACCCGACCCCGGGCTACACTCCGGTCACGGAGTACTTCAGCGCCGGTTACATGAGCAACATCCGATCCGTGGTGCCGAGTGCCACGGGGATCAAGGGCGGTTTCACGGGCGGCGGCCGCGTGACCGCCCTGTGGTCCGCAGAGGCCGATGAGGGCGACGTCTACGCCGTGGCGTTCGGCATGCGAAGCGAGGAGGACGGCGACCTGGTCACCGACTGCCTCTCGTGCACGGGTGGGGGGCTTCTCGAGCTGGCACGCGCGACCTGCCATGAGGACGACTACGCGCCGCCTCCCCCACCGCCGCCTCCAGGGCCGTTCGGCACGCTCACCGGCATCCCGGCCTGCCCGGACTCGCTGCGACGGCTCACCGTGCACAGTGACGCCTTCCCTCCAGGCGATGCGCTCATCGAGTTGTACCGCTCGACGAGCGCCGCGGCGGATCTGGGCGTGAGGCTCGCGATCGTGCGTCGCAGCCAGCTTCGGCTCGCGCCGCAGGAGGAGGTCGTGCATGGCGCCGGTGCAGTGCACGGCCACGAGGGCGCACGCATCGTGAATGTGGGCACGGCGAACGCGCAGGTGCTGGTGACGCAGACCCAGCCCCCCGGCACGACGCTCAATGCCACGCTGCCGCCCGGGGGTGTGCTGCTGACGCCGGCGCACGACGGACTCGCGTCGAACTCGACGATGACCGTGCGCAACGTGGGCGCAGCCGAGGTCGCACTCGATGTCGAGGAGCGCGGCTACCGCATCGAACGCACGCTGCGCGCTGCGCCGCTCGGCACCGCGTCGTCCACCACCACACTCCTGCGCGGGGGCCGATTCACGGACGAGGTGATGGGCGTGTACGTGGTGGGAACGGACGCGGCGTGCGAGGACGCACTCGACCTCGTGATGCGGCCGCCCGGAGCGGTCATCGACGTGCCGTCGGGCGGCGATGGCCCACCGCGAGTGCCGTCAGGCGTGATCGCACTGCGGCCTGCGCAGCCCAACCCGACGCGCGGCGCGACGGCGTTGCGATTCGAGCTGACGCGCGAGGCAGAGGTGGACGCCGCGGTGTTCGACGCGCAGGGCCGCCGCGTCCGCAGCCTGGCCCGGCATGAAGCGCGTGCCGCGGGCACGCATGTGCTCGCCTGGGACGGGCTGGGCGACGGCGGCGTGCGGCTGGGCGCGGGCGTGTACTTCGTGCGCGTGGACGCAGCCGGGCAGTCGGCGCGCGGCACGGTGATCCGACTGGAGTGAGTCGGGCGGCGAGGGGGGGCGCGTTCGCCCCCCCTTCGCCCGCCTCCCGCTAGACGACCGCCACCTTCACGCAGTGGATGGGCGGCAGCGAGTCGAACAGACAGTCCCACTCCTCGCCGCCCTCGCGCCCGATCCAGAGCTGGCCGGTCGTGGTGCCGAAGTAGAGCGCCGGCGACTTGGTGCGGTCGATGTCCATGCCGTCGCGCTGCACGGTGAAGAAGCTCGCCTTGCGCGGCATGCCCTTGGCGAGCCTCTTCCAGGAGTCGCCGCCGTTCTCACTGCGCCACACTGCAGGCGCCTCGTCGGGACAGGTGCGCGTCATGGGAGCGAGCGGCATCACGTAGACCGTGTCGGGATCCTGCGGGTGCACGACGATAGGGAATCCGAAGTCGCTCGGCAGCCCAGCGGCGATCGAGCGCCACGAACGTCCGTAGTCGTCGCTGCGCAGCACACCGATGCCCGGACGTGGGCCCCCCGGGCCATCCCAGTCCGCCCAGCCCCCGTGATTCTGCATGTAGATGCGGCCGGGCGCGTCGTCATGGCGCGCCATCTTGTGCACGCACTGGCCGAACTCGGGGTAGGGATCGGGTGCGAACCCGGCGCCCACACCCTTGTTGGACGCCTGGAACGTAGCGCCGCCGTCCTCGCTCATGTAGTGCCCGCCGGTGGAGATGCCGAGGTGCACGCGGTCGCCGTCGGTGAGGATCGTGTGCATGCACAGTCCGCCGTTGCCCGGGTGCCACTGCCGCGCATGCGCGTGGTTGCTGATGCTGGACACCATGTCCCACGTGTCGCCGGCATCGCTGCTGCGGAACAGCGACGCGGGCTCGACGCCGCACCACAGGTCCTTCTTGCCGGAGCCACTCTCGATCGACCAGATGTTGGCGAGCGCGCGGCCGTCCTCCTTGGGGAACGCCGGCGCCGACTTGGTCTCCTTGAAGGACTTGCCGAGGTCCGTGGAACGCATGACCTTCATGCCGAAGAACGGATTGCAGCTCGAGAAGTACATGCGCGGTGTGCTGCGCGCGTCGATGTGCGCGGAGTAGACGGGGATGCCGGGCCCGAATGGGCCGCGCAGCGTGAAGCGCTTGCGCGCCTTGTTGCTCTCGGCGACGAACAGTCCCTTCTTGGTGCCGATGGCGAGGACCACACGGTCGGCCATGATCAACCCCCTGAGACCGCGGGAAGGATCGTGATCACATCACCGGTGGCCACGGCGGTCTCGAGGCCCTCCCGGTCACGCACGTTGTCGGAGTTGACGAACAGATTGAGGTGCTGGCGCACGCGGCCGGTCTCGTCGCAGAGATTGACGTAGAGCGCCGGGTGCTGGGCTTCGACCTGTGCGAGCAGGTCGCGCAGGTCCGTGACGGTGAGCACGATCTCGCTGCGCCCGCCGCAGTAAGGGCGCAGTAGGCCGGGCACGAAGAGAGTGATCTCCTGAGTGGCGGGCATGAGGGCTCCGGACGCGCGGGGACGACGATCGGGACGGTAGTGTCCGGCGGCAGGGCGGGCAAGGGCGCGATCGACCGCCGCGGCGTGCGGGGAACCCGACGTCGGTCTGGGTGCGGTCCACCTGCTCGGCTGCGGCGACGACTCGAATCCCGTCCCGGCTGCCACGTCGCGGGACGACTGCACGCGCATCCCCGAGGAGACCGCGGGCCCCTACCCCGGCGACGGCTCCAACGGGCCGGACGTGCGGAGCCAGTCCGGCGTGGTGAGCAGCGACCTGCGGTCGAGCTTCGCGGGGCTCGCCGGCACCGCCGAGGGTGTGCCGCTCACCGTGGCGCTCACCATCGTCTCTGTGGCCACGGCCATCGCGGGCTTCGATGCCTCCTCGCAGATCGCGCTGCCCAAGTCCGCCTGCGATGCGGTCTACGCCACGACCGGGTACGAGCAGAGCGTCACGAACCTCGCGGGCGTCTCGCTCGCGACAGACATGGTGTTCCGAGACGGCGCCTCGCTCGAACTGGTGACCATGACGGGCGACGCAGTCCGCGGGTACGCCGCCGCACTGACCGCGGCGGTGTGATCAGCCGGCGTGAGGCGCCGCGTCGGCCCGCGACCGGTGCGCGCCGGGCACCGTGGTCAGCTTCTCGATCCACGCCAGGAACACGGCTGACGCGACGAACGTGAGGTGGATCATCACCTGCCAGAACACTGCCTTGTCGGTGTGGTGGTCGATGTCGATGAACGTCTTGAGCAGGTGGATCGAGGAGATGCCGATGAGCGCAGTGGCGAGCTTGACCTTCAGGATGCCCGCATTCACGTGCGACAGCCACTCCGGCTGGTCCGGATGACCCTCGAGTCTGAGGCGCGAGACGAACGTCTCGTAGCCGCCGATGATCACCATGATGAGCAGGTTGGCGATCATGACCACATCGATCAAGCCCAGCACCGCGAGCATGATCGTGGTCTCCTCGGGACTGCGCACATCGTGGATCAGGTGCCACAGCTCGAGCATGAAGCGGTAGACGTAGACGCCCTGGGCGATGATCAGCCCCAGGTAGAGGGGCGCCTGCAGCCAGCGGCTGAGGAAGATCAGACTGCCGAGTGTGCGATGCTGGGTCGACGATCGAGTGTCCATGCCGGGTTGTTCTCAGATCTCCTCGCGATCGTCCAGTCGGCCTCGGCCAGCGGGAGGGCTTCGCCGCAGTTCGCAGCGCGGATGAGCCCTTCCCGAGTGGACGGGTCGCGTCCTCCTCCCCGCCCAGCACCAAGTCGCACCTGGACCATGCGTTCGTCGTCCTCGGTCCGCGCCAGCGCCGCCTGGCACGCGGCCGGGCATCGTCCATCGACTGGATGGCGCGATGCCGGTCGGTCTGGAGGACCGCTCGAGCCGCGATCCGCTCGACGTTCGAGCAGACTGAAGTCCCAGTTCAGCAGCGGTACACGCGACCGGTCGAAGTCGGCCGCGGTCGCGAAGTCGCGATCGCCGCGCCCCAGGGCGGGACGGATGATGCGGGGAGCGGCGCGATGCTGCGCGTCGCATCGACCCGATCGGAGGCCTGCCCATGTCCCGCCGCATGCACTCGCTCTCGTTCCTGCTCCTCGCCGCCCTCGCGCCCTCGGCTCGCGCGCAGCAGGTGGGCCCACTCCCGGACATCCCGTTCGGTACCAGTTCGATCTTCCTGCAGACCATCGCGAGCGGCATGTCGGCACCCGACTACGCGATCTCGCCGCCCGGTGAGCCCGATCGCCTGTACGTGCTCGAGCAGCGGGGCCTCATCCGGGTGGTGGAGAATGGCGTGCTGCTGCCGACGGTCGTGCTCGACATCCAGACGCGCGTGGCCCCCCCACTCAACCCGGCCAACGCCAACGACGAGCGCGGACTGCTGGGGCTCGCCTTCCACCCGGGCTTCCACACCATCGCGAGCCCCGGCTTCCGCACGCTCTACACGTTTCACAGCGAGCTGATCCCCGTGGGCACTCAGCCCACCTACATCGCCCCGAACGCCGCGGTGCAGAACTACAAGCTGGTGGTGGCCGAGTGGCGCATGAGCGATGTGGACCCGAGCGTGGTCGATCCGGCGACGCGCCGCGAAGTGATCTCGTTCGGGAAGAACGCGGGGAATCACAACGGGGGCACGCTCGCATTCGGGCCCGACGGCTATCTGTACCTCGGCCTCGGCGACGGCGGGAACGCCAACGACGTCGGCCCGAGCCACCTCGAACCGGGGGGCAACGCACAGAACCTGAGCACGCCACTGGGGAAGATGCTCCGCTTCGATCCGTTGTCGCCTGCGCTCACGCCGACGAGCAGCGACGCGATCAGTGGCAACGGCCAGTACCGGATCCCTGCCGACAATCCGTTCCAGGGCCCGGGCCAGGTGCCCGAGGTGTACGCCTACGGACTGCGCAATCCGTATCGATTCAGCTTCGACACGGCTACCGGCGACCTGATCTGCGCCGATGTGGGACAGAACAACATCGAGGAGATCGACCGCATCGTGCGCGGAGGCAACTACGGTTGGGCAGTGAAGGAGGGCGACTTCCTCTTCAATCGCGCCAACGGGACGATCGGCGTCCGCAGTCCGGGCGATCCTGTGGGCCTCATCGACCCCATCGTCGGCACCCTCGCCACGCTCGAGTACGATCACAGCGATGGCATCTCGATCACGGGCGGGTTCGTGTACCGCGGCACGGCGATTCCCCAACTCGCAGGCAAGTACGTGTTCGGCGACCTCGCGCTACGCAATGCGCCCCCGCGGGTCGATGGCCGGATGTTCTACGCCGACCTCAAGACAGGCGAGATCCTCGAGTTCCTGCTGCCTCAGTTCCCCGCGGGGCGGCTGCCCAATGGGCTCACCGTCCACGGATTCGGGCAGGATGGACACGGCGAACTCTACGCGCTGGTCACGAACACGCCGTCGAACGGGACGGGCGGCATCCTCTACAAGTTGGCTCCCGATGTGGTGGTGCCGACCCTCGTCGAGTGGTTCCGCGCGGAATCCGACGAGTCAGGTGTGCAGATCGAGTGGCAGATGAGTGATGCGGCGCGCGTCGATGCGATCGCGCTCGAGCGCGGGAGCGCGGACACCGGGCCGTGGGAGCCGGTGTCCCAGCCGGTGGAGCCCGCCGGTCGGACGATGCGCGTGTTCGATCCGGACGTTCCTGCAGACGGGACGCCGTGGTACCGACTCAGCGGACGGTTCTCGGGAGGACGGGACTTCGTGATCGGACCGATCGAGGCCACCGGCGCAGGGCGCATCGGCCGAGTCGACCTCGCGCCGCTCGCACCGAACCCGAGCGACGGTCGCTCGCTCGTGTCGTTCGCGCTCCCCGCGCGATCGACGGTGCGCCTGAGCCTCGTCGGCGTCAGCGGTCGCGAACTTGCTCGGCTCGCC
>CADEFY010000157.1 GCA_902826705.1 uncultured bacterium | reverse complement strand
CCGCTGGGGGGGGGCGCGCACGGGGTCACGTTGCGCGCCCGGCTCGCCGGCGAGGGCACCAGCCGCACCGAGCGGCTCGCATTCGAGGTGGCCAAACCGGCCGCGCGGATCGCGGCCGATGTCCCCATGCAATCCGGCTGGCGCCCGGGCGAACCGTTGGGCGTGCGCGTGCGCGTGATGGACCATGAGGGCGTGGCGCTGGCTCAGGGCTCGCGGGTGCGTGTGCGGGTGCGGGCCGGAGCCGCGCCCGCCGACACGGTGATCGTGCTGCGCGGCGGCGAGGCGTGGGCCCTGCTCGCACCCGCGGCCGTGTCACGCGGCCCGCTGCGCGTGTCCATCGCGCTCGAGGGATCGTCGAGCGTGCCGCCGGTCACGCTCGCGCTGCCGCGTGCCGAAGCGCGCCACGGGGCGCACACGGCGCTCCTCCGCGTGATGCCCGCGGACACGCTGTGGCGCGGGCAGGTGCCCGAGGCGGCGCGCACGTGGCTCACGCGCGATGGACTCGTGCGAGCCGACGAGGCGCCCGGCGCGTGGCGCCGCCCGTCGCTCGCCGGGTACCGCAGCGTCACGCACGACGCCGAGTGGCCGCCGCGTGTGGTGGCGATCGCCGATGGCGCGCTGCACGGCCGGCGGATCGCGATCGACCCCGAGGGCGGAGGCGACGATCCGGCGGGAGTCGGCCTGTCGGGCACCCCTGCGAGCGCGGTGATGCTCCAGGTGGCGCGTGCGCTCGCGGCCCTGCTCGAAGCGGCGGGCGCGCAGGTGCTGCTCGTGCGCACGAGCGAGGCGCCGGTCTCCGAGGTGACGCGCGTGCAGCTCGCGGAGGCGTTCGCGGCCGAGCGCTACGTGCGCGTCGCGCATCGCGCCGCGCCACCCAGCGCCGGGCACTACTTCTCGAGCGGTGGCGGGCGCCGCTGGGCGGCCGCGCTGGCGGAGCTGGCGCCGCGGCTCGGGCTCGACTCGCTGGCGGTCACCGAGTCGGCGCGCTACCCCGTGGCGCAGGTCTCGGCGATCGCGCTCGACGCCTCGCTCGCGCGCATCGACCGCGATGAGGCGCGTCTGCTGGCGCCGGGTGCGATCCGGGCCGAGGCCTACGCACTCTATGCCGCGCTGGTCCGCGACCTGCTCGGCCGGCCGCTCGAGGTCATGTCCCTGCCGCTCCGCGATGCCACGGGCCGCTCGCGGCCGCACGGCCTGGCGCGCGTCGACGACGCGTTCGTGCTGCAGGCCGACGCTGGGGGCGAGGTGCGCATCGTCCGTACGGAATCGGCGCCCTCTGCGCTGGAGGCACTGGACCCGCCGCGGTGAGTCGCGCATGCTCTTGGTGCGAACACGGGACCGGACCCCTCATGGCGGGGCCCCGCCCCGAGGGCCGGGCCCCCCGCGACACCCCACCGTTGCTGGCCCGGAGGACCCGTTGCTGCACGGGCTCGACCGCTACTGGCTCGAACAGGCGCGCTTCCGCCGCCGTCTCACCACCTGCCTGCTGGTGGGTGCGGCATCGGCGCTGCTGCCGGGGCTGATCGTGACGCTGCGGCCCCAACTGCGCGAGGCGCTGCAGGAGCCGCAGCGCTTCGGGTTCGAGGGGCCGACGCAGTGGGTGGAGCGCATCCGGCTCGAGTCCATCGGCTCCGAGGAATCGGGCGGTGAGGCGGCCCAGGACTATGTGACGCAGGAGTCGCGCCGCGGAGGCCGGCCCACGACGTCCGACGCCGAGGGCACGCGCCCGGTGGTGCAGCGCGAGGTCCCCGGGCAGGGCGTCGACGACGAGGACTGGAATGCGCGCGTGCGGCAATTGCGCCTCGACGTGATGATCATCCGCTCCGAGGAGCTGGTGTCCCTGCACCTCGAGCAGCCCGTCTACCCTGAACCCATGCTCGAGCAGGACATCGAGGGCGTGGTCGAGATGCTCGCCATGATCGACACGCTCGGCACCGTGCGGCAGGTGCAGGTGTTCGGCGGCACGCGCGACTCGCTGTTCGAGCGCGCGGCGATCGACGCGGCATTCCAGAACCGCTACCGGCCCTACCTGCAGCGCGAGGTGCCGATCATGGTCTGGGTGCCGCTGCGCTACGAGTTCACGATCGCGCGGCGGCCGTAGCGCGCCGGGGCGATGCCCAGACTAAGGCGCGCCGCGTTCCACCGCGCGGCCGCGTTGCGCCACGAACAAGGGCAGTCGCGCGCCGAGTGGTGTGACGTCGAGGAACCCGCGCGGTTCGGGCGCGCCGCCGCGCGAACGGAGCGCGCGCGCCACATCGACGGGCGTGCGCGCGCCGCGATCGATCGCCTGCGCGATGCTGCGGCCCGCGAGGAACCCGCGCACCCACAGCGAACCCGCGCCGCCGTCCTCGCCCTGCTCGCGCGCCAGCGAGTCGGCTGCCGCCTGCAGCGCAGGCAGGAGCGCCCAGTCCTCGCCCACCCAGACCGCACCGTCGAGCAGCGCGCGGGTCGTGGCGTGATGCTGCTCGGGGGCCAGCCCGCTGCCGCCGCAGAGCTGCACGCGCACGCTCTCGGTCGCGAGCTGCTTGACGAGCAGTTCGGCCTCGCGCGGCTCCCCGTCCCAGAACGCCACCTGCGCCTGCGCTGCCTTGAGCGAGCGTGCGATCGCCCGGAAGTCGCCGCCGCCCGCCGGGTAGGCCTCCTGGCGCACGATCGGCGCGCCGATCGCCTCGCACTCCTCCGCGAAGCCGCGTGCGAACGCGCCGCGCAGCGCGCCGCGCTCGCCCGCCAGCGCCACGCGCTGCCCGCTCGCGACCAGGCCGCGTGCCAGTGCGCGGCCGCGCTCACGCTGGCCCGGGCCGACCTGCGTGATGCCGGGACCCACGCTGCCGATCGACTCATCGGTCGCCGTGGGCGAGACGAGCGGCGCATCGATCGTGCGTGCCGCGGCCGCCACGGCCAGTGTGGGCACGCTGAGGAGCGCGCCCACCGCCACACCACACACGTGGCTGATCGAGTCGAACATCGCGACCGCGCGCACGGGATCCTCGTCGCCGGTGCTCAGGCGCACGAGTTCGAGCGGCAGCGCGTCGCCCGCGCGCTGCCACGCGAGGCCCTGCTCGAGCCCGCGACTCACGCTCGTGGCGTAGCTGGCGTAGTCGCCCACGTCGGGCAGCAGCGTGGCGATGCGGAACACCGAAGCGCGCGGTCGCAGGCGCTCGAGGTCCGCTGCGGCGGGAGCGCCGGGCCGCGGCTTGGGATCGAGCATCGCCGCACGCAGCACGAGCTGCCGCGCGAGCGGGACTTGCGCGGGCGACACGCGCGCCTGTGCCGCCTGCACGAGCAGCAGCTCGGTGCCGGCGAACTCGGCGGCACCGCGGCGCAGCACCCACAGCAGGTCGTCGAGCGGCGCGCGCTTGGCCCAGGCGGCGAGCGCGCGGTCGCGGTCCTTGCCGCCGGGCGTGGTGGCGAGCACGTCCGCGGCCGCACGTGTGGCGGGCGGCGTCGGGGCTGCCGCGAGCGCGCGCGCGGCGAGCAGCAGCCCGAGCACGCACGCGCCCAGCCAGGCGCGTGGCACGCTCGCCGTCCGATGGCGAGGTCGCGGGCTCACATCGAGAACTTCCCGAAGTCCTCGGGATCGAGCTTCTCGAGCATGCGGCGCAGCCGCTCGGCCTTCTCCTCCTCGGTCAGCTCGCGCGTCGGCTCGGGCTCGGTCGGCGTCTCGGCGGTCTCGGCGGGCGGCGACGGCGGCTCCTGCAGCAGCGTCTCGTTCACGAAGAGCGGCGCCTTGGTGCGCAGCGCCACCGCGATCGAGTCCGATGGCCTCGCGTCGATGCTCAGCACCTCCTGGTCGCGCTCGATGAACAGCGAGGCGTGGAACGTGCTCTCGCGCAGGTCGGTGATCACCACGCGCGTCACGCGGGCCTTGAGGCCCTCGACGATCAGCGCCACGAGGTCGTGAGTGAGCGGCCGAGGGAACGCCTCCTCCGCGAGCAGCCGCTGGATCGCGAGCGCCTCGCTCGGACCGATCCAGATCGGGAGGATGCGCGGACCCTCGGCCTCACGCAGGATCACCACATGCTGTCCGCTGCCCTGCTCGACGGCGAGCCCGTGGACCCTCGCCTCGACGACCTTCACCGCCCCTTGGCCCCGGGGGCCTGGGCGGTGTCGCTGCTGGTCTGCATGAAGTCCGGGGCGTCCTGCGTGCGCATGTGCTCGATCATCCACTGCGCCGAGGCCGTCAGCTCCGACTTGGGATAGCGCCGCAGCAGCTCCCGGAACGCCTTCTCGGCCTCGTCGTGCTGCTGCAGCTCCTCGGACTGGATGAAGCCCACCATGAACAGCGCCTGCGGCGTGACATCGGCGTCGGGCCACGCCTCGACCACGCCGCGGTACGCGGCGATGCGCTGCTCCGCACCGCCCGCGTTCTGCGCGTCCTGGAACATGTCGCGGGCGTTCTTGCGTGCGCTCACATACGAGCGGATCACCGCCGAGTCCGGCGTGACGCCGATGCGTGCGCGCGTGCGCGCGAGCGCCTCCTGGTAGAACGACTGCTGGCGCTGCTGGCCCAACTGCCGCGCGATGAAGCTCTTGACCTGGTCGAAGCTGCGCACGCCGTCGGGCGTGACGCGCTCCACCTTGAGCACGTGGTAGCCGCGATCGGTGCGATACGGCCCGCCGATGCCGCCATCGCCGAGCGCGATCGCCGACTCGGCGAGCGCCGGCTGCGCGCCGATCGAGGCGAACGAGCCCTCGCGCGTGACCGTGCCCAGCGAGCCGCCGTTGGTGCGCGTCAGCGAGTCGGTGGTCCACTGCGTGACGAGCTTGTTCCAGTCCGCGCCCTTGCCGCGCGCCAGCGTCAGCACGCGCTTGGCATCGAGCTCCTTCTTGAGCTGGATGTGGCGCAGCGTGACCGTGGCAGGCGTCTTGAACTCATTGAGGTGCTCCTCGTAGTACACTTGGGACTCGGAGTCACTGGGCGCCGGGTTGGTGGCCATGATCTCGTTGATCCACGTGCGGATCAGCAGGTCGCGGCGCTGCTGCGCCAACTGCGCCACGATGTCCGGGCGCTTCTCGACGCCGTTCTTCTCGGCGTCCTGCAGCCACAGCCGCTCCTCGACCATGCGGTCGAGCAGCTGCTTGCGGCCCTCGGGCGTCGCATAGGTGGCGCGGTACTGCTCGGGGATCTCGCGCAGCCGCTGCTCGAGCGTGCGGCGCGTGATGACGTCGCTGCCCACCTTGACGAGGACCGCGTTGGAGTCCTCGGGCGACAGCACACGGGCGCCGGAGCCGCGCTTGGCGGCCGGCTTGGTGGGTGCGGCCATCAGGGAGACCGCGCCCAGGGCGAGAAGAGCGAGTGTCAGACCGACGAGCCGCGCGCGATTCATGCCCGCACCACCCACACCTTGACGGTGGCCGTCACGCCGCCGAAGAACCGCACGCTCGCGTCGTAGTGGCCGAGCTGCTTGATGTGCTCCGGCACCTCGATGCGGCGCTTGTCGATCGTGTGACCCACGGCAGCGAGCGCCTCGGCCACGTCGGCGTTGGTGATCGAGCCGAACAGCGTGTCCTCCTCGTTCGCCTGCGCCTTGATGTCCACCTGCACGCCGTCGACCTTGGCCGCCTCGAGGCGCGCCGCGACGATCAGCTTGTCGTTGGCCACGTCACGCTGGCGCGCCAGCTCCACGTACAGGTTGCCGGCCTTGGAGCCCGCCGAGATCGCGAGCTTGCGCGGCAGCAGGTAGTTGCGCGCGAAGCCGGGCTTCACGCTGACGGTGGCGCCCTTCTGGCCCACGCCCTTCATGTCCTCGAGCAGGATCACGTCCATCGGAGTCTCTCCTATGCCTCCCGGCCACCGGGAGATTCGAGCTTGCGCAGGTCGAGCCACGCGTCCGTCAGCCCCACGAGGGCCAGGGACGGCAGGAACGCCAGCGTCGTGAGTGCGAGTAGTCCCATGATCAGGATGGCAGCGAGCGCCGGCGGGATGCCGCGCGACAGCAGCAGCGACACGAGGACCGCGAGTCCCTGCAGACTATACCCCAGTGCCGCAGGCACCAGCAGCGCGAGCGCCGCGGGCAGGAACACCCTGTCCGCGAGCAGCGCCAGCGCGAGTCCGGCGATCACCGGAGCCAGCGCGGCATCGGGCAGCCGCAGTCGCAGGAACGGCGCAGTGGAGAGCGTGGGCCAGCCGAGCCGGCGCCCGAGGAAGCGCGCGAGCCCGCGTCCTGCGGCGGTCAGGAGCGCCATCCATAGCACGAGCAACTGCGGCATCGCGAAGGGCAGCACGCGCCGCACCTCGGGATCCTGCTTCGCCATCGTGCGCTCCATCTCGCTCACCTGGGCCTCCGCCACACCCTCGCGCCGCAGCTCGGCGAGTGCCGTGCGCTGCGCCCGGGTCCACGCGCGATCGAGCGCCGGCCGGTAATCCGGCGCCAGCGCCAACGCGGTCGCGAGCAGGACGAAGGGCGCCAGCATCCACACCCGCTCCCCGGCTCCCGGACCGCCACCTTCCTCACGCGATCCCATCCACACCCCGACCGCCGAGGCGACCGGGATCCAACCGACGAACCAGAGCGAGAACGGCGCCGGCTTCACGCCCACTCCCACTCCCACCATGGCGGCCGCCAGCAGCAGCGGCACCGCCAGAGCCATACGGCCGAAGCGCCAGGCGACGAGCAGCGACACGGCCACCGTCCCCGGCACCGCGAGCCACAGCACCCCCCATGTGCCCGGAGTGCCCTGCGCGAGCCACGTGAAGAGCAGCGTCAGCAGGGCGAGCCGGAACCACACGATCGGATGCGTGCGCCGCGGAGCCTCAGCGATAGAAGTCACTGGTGAACGGCAGCAGCGCCAGCAGGCGGGCGCGCTTGATGGCGACCGTCAGCTGCTTCTGGTGCATCGCGCACGTGCCGGACACCCGGCGCGGCACGATCTTGCCGCGGTCGGTGACGAAACGGCCCAGCCGCTTGTCGTCCTTGTAGTCCAGGAACCCGACCTTCTCGATGCACAGCTTGCAGAACTTCTTCTTCAGCCCCTTGCCTTCCCCATCCTTTGCCATCCTCACCCCTCCAGC
>CADEFY010000156.1 GCA_902826705.1 uncultured bacterium | reverse complement strand
CGGCGCCAGCGTGGCCACCGACGGGCCGGCCGCGAAGTACGAGCCGCGCAGGCTGAAGTCGCCGATCGTGACCGTGGTGCCGTCGGCGTCGACGGGCGCCGAACCGTCGGCGTGGATCACGTACACGCGATCGGCGCCGGTGAAGATGTCCATCTGCGAGCCCTGGTAGACGTACTCGAGCGCGGTCGAGGCCGGCGTGTTGCGGCCGGTCGGCACGGGGAAGATCGCGTGCGGCGGCGGATTGGTGCTGGCATTGGCCGTCGCTGACTGGCCCGACTCGTTGCCCGAGGAGTCCACGGCGGTGAGGCGATAGTAGTAGCGCGTGAGCGGCGCCAGGTTCTCGTCGCTGTAGAACGCGGTGCGACCCGTCGGGACCGACGTGACCCGCGTGTACGGTCCGCCCGACGCGGTGCTGCGATAGATGTGATACCCGAGCAGGTCGGCGCTCGTCGACTTCTTCCAGACCAGGCCGATGCTGCTGGCCGCGCCCACACCGACGATGCCGACCGGCACGCCAGGGGCGCTCAGGTCGAGCGTGCGCGTGAAGAGCTCGCCGTACACGTCGGACACCACCAGGTTCAGCGTGGCGTTGAGGACCGTGGGCGAGAACTGCACGACGTCGCCGGTGGCCTCGACGCCGGTGGCGATGTTGCCGAAGGTCGCGACGCTGTCGATCACCGTCGCAGAGCCGTTGTAGCTGCGCAGCTTCACGCTCACGCCGCGTGCGAGTCCCGTGCCGTTGTTGCGCAGCCGCAGCCCGTACGTGACGGTCTCGCCCACATCGGGCGCACCGTTGGACGTGCCGCCGCTCTCGGAGTACGTGTGGCCGTAGTGCCACAGTTCGGGCGAGCGCACGGTGAGCTGCAGGCTCTCGGTCCAGCGCACGCCGCCCGACTCCAGGTGCAGCGTGAACGGCACCTCGCGCTGGTCGGGCAGCGAGAACGGGAAGCTGATGCGGAAGCCGCCGGCCGGATTCGACGTGGCGCCGCCTGCGATCGAGCCATGCGCGACCGTGGGCGAGACCACCGTCACGAGCGGGTCCGCCGTGGAGAGCGTGGCCGTGACGCCGGTGGCCGTGGCCGCGCCGCGGTTGGTGACCGGCACGCGGAGGTCGATCGTCTCGCCGGCATCGAGCAGGCCGTCGGCATCGCCCACGGTGCCGCCCACGTTGTCGTCATCGAGCAGCGGAGCGCCGTCTGCGAGGGCGGCCCCGGCCGAGGCTCCGATCGTGACGGAGGCCTGGTAGGGCTTCGAGTTGTACGCCGTCGCGGTGAGCGTCAATGAGCCGAGCGCGTCGGCGCGGAACGGGATCACGGCCTGGCCGAGCGCGTCGGTGGTGACCACGCGGTACTCATCCCCCGCGCGATAGGCCACGACGCGAGCTCCGGCCACCGGCACGGCGTTCGCCGTCACCGTGACCGAGAACTGCGAGTCGGACACGGCGATCGCCGCCGGGTGGCTGACGGCGAGCGTGCGGAAGTCCGGCGACCAGAGTCGCAGTTCGGGGTCGCCCAGCATGAGCAGCGTCATCTGCGTCCACCGGTTGACGCCGTCATAGGTGGAGAAGGCGATGAACGGCAGCTTCTGGCGCGCCTGCAGCTCACCCACGGCATCGACGCTGTCCTCGATCCAGAGCCGGAAGTACTCCTCCTGGTAGACCCGGCCCGAGGTCGGGAAGTCGAAGCGCGTGGACCCCACGTTGGTCACCGTGCCGCCGTTGGGGTTCTTCATGAACGCCTCGCCGATGCACGGGAAGTCGATGGCGTTGGAGGTGCAGTTGATCGCGTACAGGTTGATCAGGCGGTTGCCGTTGGTCAGGCCCGAGGCATCGGAGTTGGTGAGCGAGGCATCCCCCACCGACATCACGTTGCGGTAGCCGTGGCCGATGTGGCTCGCCACGTTCTGACCTGCGTTCATCGCGTTGAGCACCGCCGCACCCGCCTCGATCTGCGAGCCCGGGCGCCAGCGCGGGTCGAGATGGTTCTCGTAGAGGCGCGTCAGCCCGAAGGCCGGGTTCTGGTCGAAGAGCGGCAGCAGTTCCTCGGTCAACTCGGCGCCGTCGAGCGAGGTCTCGAGCGACGGGTTCCAGTCCTGCGGGAAGAGCACCTCGGAGAACATCAGGATGCGATCTTCGTAGTCGCCGACCGGGTTGCGGATGTACTGCAGCGTCTTGTTCACGAACACCTGTGCCTCGGCCACGGTCGAGACCGTGGCACGGCCGACGTACGTCTCTGGGAACAGGTCCGCACCATCGCCGGGATCGAGCGAGTTGAGATACCCCTCGCCGAACAGGCTGTCGCCGTCCGCGTTCCAGTTGCCATCGAGCGCGCTGTAGTAGAGGTCGGCCGCGATGTACTCCCCGCCGTAGAACTGCGTGCGCGCGAGGCGCTCGGGGATCACCTCGGTGTCGCCGCCGAGCAGCACCCACTTGGTGCCCCATCGCGAGTAGGCATCGCGGATGAACTGGCGCAGCTTCTCGCCGTCGTCCGCGCCGCTGGGGTACTGCTGGCGCACGAACGACATCGTGCGCACCACCGCGGGCACGCCCGTCTGCGTCTTCCAGTCCGCCAGTTGCTGGAATGCCGGCGCCATCGCGTCGTTGGTCACGATCAGGTAGGCGACGGGGCTGCCGAGCACCGACGGGATCTGCTGCGCGCGGAACGGCTCGGCCGCGCGGCCGGGACCTTCGAGCGACGTGACCTTGGCAGTCCGCAGCATCTGGGCGGACGGCGGCACATCCTCCCACTCGGGCACGATGCGCTCGCGGCGCACCACGTCCTCGGTGCTGGCCTCCAGCGTGAGCCGCACGCGCACTCGGGAGACGCGTTCGAGTCGGCCTGTGGCCGGCGTCCAGCGCGCGCCGGCGATCTGCAGCGTCGCGATGCCACGGCCGCGCTGATGCCCCTGCGCGCCGAGACGCACCGCCTGCTCGGGCTGCGGGTTCGGACTGGCGAACGTCTTGGCATCGGCGGTCGAGCGCGTGATCGGCCCGAGCCCCGGCGTCTGCTGCACGGCGGGCGCGAGCATGGCCTTCTCGGCGAGCGGCGCCGTCTCGATCGCGATCACCTCGACCGCGCTCACACGCTGGCCGGCGGGCAGGTCGATCGACTCCGCGAACCACGGCAGGTCGGGCCGCCCGGGCGCGGTCTCCGGCATGGATCGGGGTGCCGAGACCGTGGTGATGCCATCGACCCGGTCGATGCGGACGCGCGAGGACTCGAACGTGAACTCGCGCTCGATCGTGGCCGCCGCGACCGGCAGGGCGCTCGCAGCAGTGAGGAGGGCGATGGCAGCGGACAGGGCGAGGCGCATGGGGGGTTCTCCCGACTGGACGAGCGCCGAGGACGACGGCGACGCCGAAGAGGGACCCGCTCGGGATGCGCGCTGCGGCTCGCGTCCGGGTGCGGGGACTCCTCGGTCATGGATGCGGTGGGTGACCCGAGACGACGCCCAACGATAGAGAAGCCGGAGCCCCAGGGTCAATGCCCGAAGTCCACGCTCCCGCCTCGCCGCAAGTCGGTGTATTCCAACCCGAAACGTGGGTGGGATCGCGCACCCGCGGAGCCCACGCGCGCGAGTCGCGAGCCGTCCAGTCGGGCGATCGGCAGGACGCTCTGCGCCTCCTCGAGCCGGAGGCGCGCGAGGGCGGGGTCGAGCGGTTCCGCTCCCACCAGCGCGCCCGCCAGGTCGCGTGGCCGCCAGCCGGTCCGGAAGCCGCCGAGCGGCACGCCCGTCTCGGATTCGGCGAAGGGCGCGAGGGCCTCGGCGGCCCCCGGGAAGAGCGTCTGCACCTCGACCAGCATCGCCTCGGGACCGTCGATCGCCCGCAGCCGTGTGGCGCGGCGGTCTCCCCGCAGCGGCATCGGCTCCACATACACGCCCGCAGCGCCGAAGCGCTCCTCGAGCCGCGGCGCCAGGCGCGCGGCGGCCCCGTCGGCATCGAACCCGAGGTGCACGTGGAAGCTCCGCGCCGACTCGGGCGAGGGGCCTGCAGCCTGCTCGCGGCCGGCCCCCTCGCGCCGCACCGCGGGCGGGCGCAGCGGCGCGGTGGCTCCGCCGCCCGGCACCCATTCGCGCACGGCGCTCGCCGACGGCCCGAGCGCTTCCGCGAGACCGCGCCCCTCGGCCGCACGCAGCAGCACGCGCCGGCGGTCGGGCCGGGTGAGCGGCGGCCGGTCCTGCCGCAGCACGAGCACCAGCCGCCGCTCGGGTCGGGTGGCCCAGCGCACGAGCGCGTACCCGGGCGGCGGATCTCCCGCCAGCAGCGGCGGTGGCAGCGGCCACACCGCATCGACCGAGGCGTCCCGCAGACGGGCGCGGACGCGCGCCGCGGACGGCTCGAAGCGCACCTCGAGCGTGTCGACGGTGGCGTCCGCCATGCCGCCCGACGTGCGGCGCACCAGCCACAACGCCCGCGCGCCTTCTGCGCGGAGCACGCGGTATGGCCCGCAGCCGGCCGCCCCCTCCCACCCCTCGCCCGTCACGTGCCACGGGGTCGAGACCCCGGGCAGGGCGAGCTTGGCGGGCAGCAGCGAGTCCGGCCGCGTGAGCGTGAACACGAGGCTCCGCGCATCCGGAGCCTCGATGCCGATCGGCGCAGGCGGCGCGCCGCGCCGCGGCCGGACACCCACGCCGCGCACCGCCGCGAGCAGGTGCGTGCTGCGGCGATGGTCGGTGCGCGCGAGTCCGGCGAGCAGCGCCTCGCGCACATGCGCGGCGGTGACGAGCGAGTCGTCGGCGAATCGCAGGCCGCCGCGCAGCACGAACCGGAGCGTGCAGCGGTCGGCCGACCACTGCCAGTGCTCGGCGAGCGCGGGCAGCACCGCATCGCTCGAGTCGAGGTCGGTGAGCCCGCGGCCGACTGCGCGCTCGAGCGACTCGCGGAGCGGATCGCTCGGGCCGTGCGGATCGAACGCGGGCGCAGGCGCCGCGGCGAGCCACGTGGCGCGGGTGGGCGCAGCGGGCGGCGGGGTGCAGCCACTCGCGCAGCAGACGAACAAGAGGGCTGCGAAGGCGAGTGCGTGAGCACGGCGGGACCGGCGCATGGGGGCCGCACACTAGCGCGATCCGGCACGCGCTGCGCGTGTGCTAGCGTCGCCGGATGCCCGATGCGACCGATACCCGCAGCGCCGTGGAGACCACGCTCGAGGGCCTCAACGACGAGCAACTGGCCGCGGTGACGCACACCGAGGGCCCGCTGCTCATCCTGGCCGGCGCGGGCACGGGCAAGACGCAGGTCGTCACGCGCCGCATCGCGTGGTTGATCGCCTCGGGGCGGGCGCGGCCGGACCAGATCCTCGCGCTCACCTTCACCGACAAGGCCGCGGTCGAGATGGAGACGCGCGTCGACCAGTTGGTGCCCTTCGGACTCGTCGGCGCCACCATCTCCACGTTCCATTCGTTCTGCGACCGGCTCGTACGCGAACACGCGATCGAGCTCGGGCTCACGAGCCCGTTGCGCGTCGAGAACGATGCCGAGATCCTGGTGTTCCTGCGCGAGCACCTGTTCGAGCTCGGCCTCGAGCGCTACCAGCCGCTCGGCGAGCCGGACGCGCACCTGCGCGCATTCCTCGCGCTGGTCGACCGCACGCGCAACGAGGACGTGTCGCCGGGCCGCTACCAGGCGTTCGCCGAGTCGCTCGCAGCAGCGGCGGGCGACGATCCCGAGAAGCGCGAGCGCGCGGCGGACGAGCTCGAGAAGGCGCGCTTCCATGCGCGCTACGAGCGCCTGCTCCTCGCGGCGGGCCGGCTCGACTTCGGTTCCCAGATCGCGCTGGCGCTGCGGCTGCTGCGGGAGCACGCGTGGATCCGGCGGCAGACGCAGGAGCGCTACCGGTGGATCCTGGTCGACGAGTTCCAGGACACCAATCGCGTGCAGTTCGAGCTGATCCAACTGCTCGCCGGCGAGCGACGCAACCTGACGGTGGTGGGCGACGACGACCAGAGCATCTACCGCTTCCGCGGCGCCAAGGTCGAGAACCTACTCGGGTTCCTCGAGGCGCACCCCGATGCGCGCGAGGTGCTGCTCGTGCGCAACTACCGCTGCGGCCAGCGCATCCTCGACCGCGCGCATCAGCTGATCCGCCACAACGACCCCGCCCGACTCGAAGCGGTCCGCGGTGTGGACAAGCGGCTGATCGCGCAGCGCCGCGACGCCGCGGGCGGCGTGCTGCAGGGCGAGGTGGAGCACCGGATCTACGCCACCGGCAGCGACGAGGCCGATGCGATCGCGAGCGAGTTCGCCGACGCCGTGGCCGCCGGGAGGCTGCGGCCGCGTGACTGCGCCGTGCTCGCCCGAGCCCACGCGCACTTGGATCCCGTGGCCGCGGCGCTGCAGGCGAAGGGGCTGCGGTTCCGCCGCGTGGGGATGCGCGGGCTCTACTCGCGGCCCGAGGTGCTGCTCTGTCTGACGATGCTGCGCAGCCTCGCCGATCCGGGTGACTCGCAGTCCACGTATCTCGCGCTCGCCGATCCGCTGTTCGGCGCCGATCCAGTGGACCTCGCGATGCTCGCTGGGCGCGGGCGCCGTAGCAACCGTCCGCTGCTCCGCCTGGCGGGGGATGCGAGCGAGCTGGGCGACTGCAGCGCCGTCACGCGCGTCGCGCTGGAGCGCTTCCGCGCGCTGCATGCCGCCTTGAGCGCGATGGCGGCGCAGCGGCCCACGGCCGAGGTGCTCTACGCGTTCGTGACCGAGAGCGGGTTGCTCGCGCAGCTCACCGCGACCGACAGCCCGGAGAACCTCGAGCGCGTGCAGAACCTGGACCGGCTGTTCCGCATCGTCACGCGCGTCGGGCCGCTGCTGCGTGTGGACCGCGTGGCGCCGTTCGTGGAGCACATCGACCTGCTGATCGAGATGGGCGACGACCCGGCCGCAGCAGAGGTCGAGACCGACGAGGACGCGGTGAGTCTGCTCACCGTACACAATGCGAAGGGCCTCGAGTTCTCGGTCGTGCATCTGATCGGACTCGTCGAGCAGCGCTTCCCGCCCTATCGACGCCCGGAAGCACTGCCGCTGCCCCC
>CADEFY010000155.1 GCA_902826705.1 uncultured bacterium | reverse complement strand
CGGCGGTCCAGTCGCTCGATGGCCCGAACACGCGCCGTGACCTGCAGCGCCAGTACGTGGACCGCCTCGCGCAGATGATCGTGAGCCCGCCTCCAGGGCTGCCCGATGACGCGCGCGCGCTGGCCCGCCTGCAGCTCACGCGGATCGATGCCCGTGCGGCCCGCGCGCTCGCGACCGCCGTGCCGATCGGCGATGCGACGCGGGCGCACCTGCTCGAGTCGCGCGCCCGCATCCAGCGCGCACTCGATGCATCGCTCGCGACCAGCGCTGTGCGCCCCGCGGGTGGGCCGGGAGGACCGGCGACGCCCTAGCGTCGCTTCGAGGATGCAGGCGGCGTGGCCCGTGCGTGACCCGCACGGGCCCGCCGCCGCTTCGCGATCAGTTCCTCGAGCTGGAAGCGGTGACGCATCGGATGGACCGCGGCGTGCTCGAGCATGGCCTCCACGGTCATCGGCGCGCCCCAACGGCTCACGTGGACCTTGCGCGACTGGAACGTGCGATCGGTCATCCACGCCATGTGCCGTGCCCATGCCCGCGCGAGGACCTCGAGGTAGCTCGCCGCCTCGGCCGCCACGCGCTCTGGGGCCGGCGGCTCGGGAAGGCGTGGCTCGGGCCGGCCGAGCACTTCGCAGAGCCACGTGAGATACCCCCGGCAGGACCGGAGCGGATGGCGCAGCAGCGTGTCGAGGTCCTGGTAGGCCGGGTCGCGCGTCGCCGGCAGTCTCACGCCGAGCCGCCGGGCCTGCTTCCAGACCACGAGCAACCGCTCCATCTCGGCCATCTGCAGGTGCACGACGGCCCGCACTCCCCGGGACCGGTAAGCCACAGCGCCTCCTCTCGCCCGCGCGCGCCAGCTCGACCGCGCCATGCGGCCGAGGATGTGGACCGATTGGGGCGCGAACCGGACAACCGAACGTACGCGCGGGTCCTCGACCTTGAAATGAGACTGACCGGTCTATATGGTCGGCGCAGGAGGAACCCCCATGAGCAAGGTCCGCGAGCGCATCCTCGAGACGGCATCGCAGCTCTTCTATCAGCGCGGCATCCCCGCGGCGGGCGTGGACGCGATCATCCAGGGTGCGGACGTGGCGCGCATGAGCTTCTATCGCCACTTCCGTTCCAAGGAGGGTCTGGTCGTGGCGTACCTGGCGCGACGCGATCGAGCCACGCTCGAGTGGTTCGAGCGACGCGTCACCGAGTTGGCGCCGAACGCGCGGCACCGCCCGCTCGCCGTGTTCGAGGCGCTGGCCGAGCGCTTCGCCTCGGAGCAGTACCGGGGCTGCGGCTTCATCAACGCGATGGTCGAGTCCCCCGACCGGACGTCGGCCGCCCATCGCACGGCGGCCGCGCACAAGGCGAGCTTCCAGGCCCTGCTCGCCCGCCTGCTGCGCGACGCCGGACTGCCCGAGTCGGCTGCGTCCGACCTGCTGCTGTTGTTCGATGGTGCGGTGGTGGCGGCCATGCGTGAGGGCACCGCGGCCCCGGCACGTCGCGCCATGCGGCTCGCTGCGGCTCGGCTCGGCGTGAGCGTGCCAGCCCGGTTCGCGCAGCGGACTCGGGCCGCGCGGTGAGCGTCGCGCAGGCAGGCCTCCGCCCCACCGCGCCAGCCGAGCGGCTGCTGCAGCTCGATGTCCTGCGCGGGCTCGCACTGTTCGGCGTGCTCGTGGTGAACATGAGCGTGTTCTGCGGCGCGGAGGCCGCGAGGGACGCGGGCACGCCCCTGCCGTTCGGCTGGTGGGGCGCGTGGCCCTCGAAGCTGGTTGACGTGCTGATCGAGAGCAAGGCCGCCGCATTGCTCGCCATGCTGTTCGGCGCGGGACTCGCGATCCAATGGGAGCGCTCCGCCGACCGCGGGCTTCCGCATGTCCTGTTCGCGCTGCGTCGCGTGGGCGCGCTGGCGCTGCTCGGCCTCGCGCACAGCCTGCTGCTGTGGAACGTGGACATCCTGCTCGACTACGCCGTGATCAGTCTGTTGGTGCTGCCCTTCGTGGGCTGGAGCGCCGCGCGAGTGCTCTGGGCCATTCCCATCCTGCTGGTGGTCACCGCAGCGCTGGCCGCACCGTTCATCGGCATGGAGCCGACGCCGAGTCAGGCGGCCGAGTCGTACGCGATGCAGCTCCAGCACTACGGCGCCGGTTCGTGGTCGGAGGCGCTGCGATTCCGCGTGTGGGAGTTCGTGCACGTGATGGCGCCGCAGCGCGTGTCCAACCGGCTGCTGATCCTCACACCGTTCTTCGTCCTGGGTGTCCACTTCTGGAAGCGCGGCTGGTTCTCGGACCCGCGAGCGCACGTGGCGGCGCTGCGAAAGCTGTTCTGGGTGTGTTTCACGCTCGGACTCGTGGCCAATGCGATCCCGCAGGAGGCGCTGCACGCCGCGGTCGCGGGCCTCCCCCGCCCGCTCCGCGTGTTCATCAAGGCCACGTGCTTCCTCGCCCGACCGGGACTCACCGTGGGCTACGCGGCGGGGATCCTGCTGCTGCTCTCGCAGCCGGCGTGGCGCGCCGCGCTCGCCGTGTTCGCTCCGCTCGGGCGCATGACGCTCACGCAGTACCTGCTGCAGTCAGTGATCTGCACCTGGATCTTCAACGGCTACGGGCTCGGGCTGTTCGGCCGGCTGTCGGTGAACGCCTCGCTCCTGTTGGCGGCGGCGATCTTCGCGGTGCAGGTCTGGAGCAGCCGATGGTGGCTCGCCCGGTCCAAGACGGGCCCGGTCGAGTGGCTCTGGCGCCGCATGGCCTATCCAGTGACTCGTTGAGCCGCGACAGCGTTGCCGCTAGCCTGTCGCGATGCCCTACTGCTCGCAGTGTGCTCAGCCGCTCGCCAGTGCTGCCAGATTCTGTGCGGCCTGCGGCGCGCCCGTCGCCGCTGCGACGGCGCCGCCCCCACCCGCCTCGGCGACGCCGCTGAGCGAGGACATCACCCGCACGTCGTCCGATCCGCCCACTCCGACGCCCTCGGGCTCTTCCGTGCACGGGCGGTTCGAGCCCGGCACCCGGCTCGGCACGCGCTACCGCGTCGTCGCGCTGCTCGGCCGCGGCGGCATGGGCGAGGTCTATCGCGCCGACGACCTCGAACTGGGCCAGTCGGTCGCGCTCAAGTTCCTGCCCCCGGGTGTGGCCTCGGATCCGCGTGAACTCGCGCGCTTCCGCAACGAGGTGCGCGTCGCGCGGCAGATCGCGCACCCCAACGTGTGCCGTGTGTACGACATCGGAGAGGCCGATGGGCACGTGTTCCTGTCCATGGAGTACATCGACGGCGAGGACCTCTCGGCCGTGCTGCGCCGCATGGGCCGGCCCACCGAGGACAAGGCGTGCGAGATCGCGCGTCAGGTGGCGCTCGGGCTCGCGGCGGCGCACGAGGCCGGCATGCTGCACCGCGATCTGAAGCCGGCCAACATCATGATCGACGGACGCGGGCGCGCGCGCATCACGGACTTCGGCCTGGCGGGCCTGGCCGTCGAGCTGGCGCGAGGCGGCCAGATCGCCGGCACGCCGGCGTACATGGCCCCCGAGCAGCTGGCCGACGGCACCGTGTCGGTGCGCTCGGATCTCTACTCGCTGGGGCTCGTGCTCTACGAGCTGTTCACGGGCAAGCGCGCCTTCAACGCCAAGACGGCGGCCGAGCTGCGTGAGCAGCACGATTCGAGCTCGATCACCTCGCCCTCCTCGCTCGCGCGAGGCATCACGCCCGCGGTGGAGCGGCTGATCCTGCACTGCCTGGAACGCGATCCCGACGCGCGCCCGCCCTCGGCCTATGCCGTGCTCGGCGCGCTGCCCGGCGGCGATCCGCTCGCGGCCGCCATGGCTGCAGGCGAGACGCCGTCGCCCGAGCTGGTGGCGAACGCGGCCGACCGTGGCGGACTCTCCCCGCTCAAGGCGGCAGGGCTGCTCGCCGTGGTGTGTGCGGCGCTCGGGGTGGGAGCGTGGCTGCTCGCGCCGGAGTTCATGCCGCTCACCAAGCCACCTTCGGCGCTCGAGGTGCGGGCCGAGCAGGTGTTGCTGGAGAGCGGCGCATTCGACGTGCCGCCACCGTTCGTGGCCGGCACGTTCGCGCAGAACTTCAAGTGGTTCGAGTGGCGCCGCGCCCACCCCGAGGCGAAGCTGCAGGCGCGGCCGGGCGTGTTCTACTGGCGGCGCTGGTCCCCGCGTCTGATCGAGTCGCCGTACATCCACTCCGAACTGCCCGCGGTCTCGGCGCCGCCGACGCTCGGCAACAGCTCGGCGCTGGTGCTGCTCACGCCCGCGGGGCAGCTCGTGGGCCTGCGAGCCGAGCCCCCCGACTCCCTGCCTGCGCGCGATGCTGGTCGGCCGGACTGGAGCGGCTGGTTCACCGCGTTCGGCATGGACACCGCGCGCTTCACGGCCGTGCCGCTCGCCCGCCCCGTACCGGCGCTCTGCGACACGGCCATGGCGTGGCGCGGCCCATCGCCTTGGAACGCCGCCGACACTGCCACGGTGCAGATGGGCGCCTCACGCGGGCGGCTCACGCACTTCAGCGTGGTGAGCGCATGGGGCCTGCTCGACACACCGGTGGACGAGCTCAAGCCCGAGCGCCGACTGGCCGCGGACCTGCCGAGCATCTTGATCCTGACCGTGATCCCGCTGATCCTCTCGGTCTTCTTCGCCATGCGCAATCTCCGGCTCGGGCGTGGCGACTGGCGGGGCGCCACGCGCATCGCCGTGTTCGTGTTCCTCATGAACATCGGCGAGGGCGTCTTCGCCACTCGCCTCTCCGAGGTCGGACTCGTGGGGCTGCTGCTGGACGTGTTCACCGGTCGCGCACTGGGCCACTCGCTCATGCATGCGATGCAGATGTGGTTCGCCTACGTGGCCCTGGAGCCTTACGTGCGGCGACTGTGGCCACGCGTGCTCGTGTCGTGGACGCGCCTGCTCTCGGGCCGGTTCCGGGACCCCCTGGTGGGCCGCGACCTGCTGGTGGGCGTCGCGCTCGGTGCCACCGTCGTTGCGCTGACCACCAGTGTGTTCGCCATGGGATCGCGGCTCGGGTTGGGGCATGTGCCCGCGCTGGCGACGGGCACCATGTTCGAGTCGATCGGCAGCCCGGGCTACACCAGTGTGAGCCTCTGCTATGCCGGATCGGTCTGTGTGCTCAGTGCGCTCCAGGTGCTGTTCGTGCTGCTGGTCGTGCGCCTCGTGACGCGGCGCACCGATCTGGCGCTGATCATCGGCTCGGGCTTGTTCGTGGCCAACATGGCGGTCAGCATGGCGCCTGACCTCGGCTGGAAGCTGGCGCTGCCCATCGCGATCCTCACCAACGTCGGGCTCTTGCTGGTGCTGCGCATGGGACTGCTGGCCACGGTGACGGGCGCGTTCACTTCGCTCGTGCTGGGAGGCACGGCCGCCACGCTCGACTTCGGCACGTGGTACGCGGGGCTCGCACTGATGCCGACGGTGTTGCTGCTCGTCATCGCCGGCTATGGCGCGGCTACGGCGCTCGCCGGCCGGTCGATCCTGGGCGATCCGCTGGAGGACGCGGGCGGGCGCTGATCCTCGGCGGGCGCTACCTCGTCGCCGCCGAGCTCGCGCGCTGCCGCCACTCCGCCGCCTGCTTCGCCCGCGCCGCGGCCGGCTCTGCGCGGTGCCACGCCTCGAAGAACTCTGCGACGAACCGGTTGGCCTGCCTGGTGCGTCCCTCGAACTGAGGCAGCTTGGGTACCGCACTCACGAGCAGGCTCTCGGCCTCGATCCATCGCCGTTGTTTCGCGAGCGCCATGCCCAGGTGCACGCGCGCTTCGTCGAGTTGGCCGTCGCCCTCCCCCGCGTCCTCGCCCTTGGCGAGGCGGTCGCTGAGCGCGGACACGATCCGCCGCAGCCGTCGCTCGGCTTCGGCTGCGCGGCCCAGTCCGAGCAGTGCCAGGGCGCGCGTGTCCTCGAGCTGGAGCGTGTTGAGGTCGTGCTCTCCGAGCGCCTGCGCAGCGCGCTCTGCGGCCGCGCTGGCGATCCGCTCGGCCTCGGCGTGGCGCTCCTGGGCCACCAGGTTCGCCGCCAGCAGGTGGTCCGATTGGAGGGTGCGCGGGTGCGCGGGGCCGAGCACGCGCGAACGTGCGGCGAGCGCCTGGCGATACAGCGACTCGGCCTCCTTGTCACGTCCGAGCTGGTCGTACAACTGACCCAGATTGCTCATGCTGTTCAGTGTGCTCGGATGGTCGGGGCCGTAGACCTCGACCTTCGAGTCCAGTACGCGTCGCGTGAGCGGCTCGGCCTCCTCGAGGCGGCCCAGGAGCGAGAGGTCGTTGGCGAGGTTGTTGGCGACACCGAGCGTGAGCGGATCCTTCTCGCCGTGCAGTCGCTCGGTCGTCTCGTAGGCCTCACGGTGCAGCTTCTCGGCCTCCGCGTAGCGGCCGGTCTCCTGATACAGGTTGGCCAGGTTGATGGCGTTGTCGAGCGTGCCTCCCTGCTCGGGTCCGAGCACGCGCCGAGAGGCCTCCAGGTTCTGCACATAGATCGGCTCGGCATCCTTGTAGCGGCCCTCGCGGCGGTAGAGGTTGGCCACGTTCATCTGATAGGCGAGCACGTCGGGATGCTCGGCGCCCAGCGTGCGTCGCCCACGTTCGGCGGCGCCCTCGAACAGCGGCCGTGCCCGATCGAGCGCGTTCATCTGCAAGTACGTCAGCCCGAGCGCGTTCATCGCCCGCAGCGTGAGCATGTGATCCTCGCCGAGCGCCTCGCGCCGCAGTTCGTAGGCGCGCCGCAGGTGCGGCTCCGCGACCGGGTCCTCTCCCAGCGCGTGGTAGGTGCTCCCGATCGCGAAGCGGATCGCGGCCTCGATCAGCGGTTCGGCCGCGAACCGGCCACCCGAGCGGGAGTCGGCATCGAGGCGCTCGGACGCCGCCGCGAGCACCTCGCGCATCGTGGCGTCGCGCCCCTTGCCCCGCTGAGCCGAGGGCGCCGCCGCAGCGAGCACGTCCACGTTGAGGAAGTCGTTCACCGCTTCGGCGATCGCCGTCTGGCGGCGCGCCTCAGCCGCCTCGGCGCGCGCACGCAGCAGGCCCCACGTGGTTCCGATCACACCGGCCACGAGCG
>CADEFY010000154.1 GCA_902826705.1 uncultured bacterium | reverse complement strand
CTGAAGCACAACCAGCGGCTGTGGACCTTCTTCCAGGGCGAGGTCTCGGCCCCGGACTGTCCGCTACCGCGCGAGCTGCGCGTGAACGTGCTGCAGCTGTCCCGATTCGTGGACCTGCGCACGTTCGAGCTGCTGTCCGCACCGGATCGCGACCAGCTGCGCGTGCTCATCGATATCAACCGACAGATCGCGGCGGGCTTGTCCTCTCCCGCACCCACGGCCCCGGTTGCGACCCCAGCGTCGTGATGGCCCCGGGGATCGCGGTCCGCGTCCGCTCCCTCAAGTCGGCCCGGTCGGGGGCCGATACCGGCCGCGTGCCGAGGGGGCGGAGGATCCCCGCGGCGACCGGCGTCCTGGAAGACTTCCCGCACGACCACCAGGACCCAGCCACGAGGGGGACATGACGATCCGACCCACGACTCCGGGGACCACCGGGCGCGCCGATGCGGCGCGCGCCGTGCCACTCCCCGTCCGGGATGACGCCAACCGCCGGCCCGCAGAGCGCCGCGCGACCGGGTCCACGACGGACGAGGTGCGCATCTCCGACCAGGCGCGTGACTTGCAGCTTCAGGCTGCGCCCGACTCGATCCCGCACGACGAGGTGGCGCCCGAGCGTCTGCGCAGCATCACGCAGCGCATCGAGCAGGGTCACTACGAGCTCCCCGAGGTCATCGACGAGGTGCTGCGTCGGATGGCCCGGGACCTCTGACCGATCGCTTCCGGCCGCCGCGATGAAGTGCCTCGTCGTCGATGATTCGGCGCTGACGCGGCGCATCCTCGTCAACACGCTCCGCGCGATCGGGTTCACCACGGTGCTGGAGGCGGGCGATGCGCACTCGGCGATCGCCCAGTGCGCGCCGGACCTCGACATCATCGTCACCGATTGGAACATGCCGGGCATGACCGGCGTGGAACTGGTGCGCTCGATCCGCTCCACACCCGAGCTGGCGGGCATCCCGGTGCTGCTCGTCACGGCGCGCAATGTGAAGGACGACGTCGTGGAGGCGGTGGATGCCGGCGTCAGCGGCTACGTGGTCAAGCCCTTCACGCCCGACAGCCTGCGCCGGCGGATCGACGAACTCCTGCACCCGCCTGCACGCGGCACCGGTACGGACGGCTGAAGCGCCGCGCGGGAACGACGCGGCCCCGCATCGGTGACGATGCGGGGCCGTGCTGTTCCCGGCCGGGACTCAGTCGATGCGGACCAGCGACCGCGTGCTCGTGACGCCGCCGGCGCGCAGCTGCACGCGATAGACGCCAGGCGCCACACGTGCGTCCCACGCCACCTGGTGCGCTCCGGCGCCGAGCCGGCCGCGGTGCAGTCGCGCCACTTCTCGGCCCGTCACGTCGAGCACGCGCAGGGCCACGTCGGACTCTCGGGCGAGCGAGAAGCGCACCGACACGTCGCGCTGCGCCGGATTGGGGCGCGCCGAGAACTCGAGTCCCGCTGGCGTCGCCACGGGCACGCCCGTCGTGCGGGGATACCAGCCGATGTCCTCGAACAGCTCGCGCGTGAGATCCACGGCCGACGTCAGACCCGCGTTGATCGCCGGCTCCATGAGCAGATCCGGGGATGCCGTGACGTCGAAGTGCGACACGCTCGAGCCCGGCTGCACCGGGTTCGGCGAGTACATGCGCATCGAGCCGTCGGGATGCGTCCCGGCGCGCTGCGTGGGATGCAGCCGCAGCGTCACCTGCACGCCGGAGCCGAGGTTGGCCTTGAGCAGGTTGCCATCGGCCTGCGAGATGCCGAGCACCGGGATCGTGATGCTCGGATCCGTGCCGCCCGGCGTGGCGGGACCGGAGGTGTTGTTGGCGATGATCACCCCGATCGCACCGGCGTTCTGCGCATTGAGCGCCTTCTGCGTGAACGCACAGGTGCCGCGGTCGATCAGCGCGATGCGCCCGGCCACCGACGCGGCGTTGACGAACGGCGACTCGCAACCCTCGCCCGTCGGGGCGAAGCCGTCATCGACCAGCACGACGTCGCCCGAGACCCCGACGTCATCGAGGGCCTGTCCGAACGAAGCGACGCCCCCCTCGTACCCGCCGGCGATGCCGGGCGGCGAGGTGACCACGAGCTGTGCCGTACGGTCGAGCACGAGCGGCGCCTTGAACGTGACCGCGGGCCCCGTCCAGACGAGGTCGCCGGTGTCGATCGCCGAGGCCGCGCGCTGTGCAGCCGACATGTCCTTCCACGCCAGGCCTGAGGAGCGGTCGACGAGGTACCAGTCCCAGGCGGCGGGAAGTCCCGACGAGAAGCTGCCGGTCGAGCTGTTGGTGGTGGTGCTGAACCCGAGCCCGTGCCCGAGCTCATGCAGCAACACGGGCAGGAAGTCGATGTCCGCGCCCTCGTTGTGATCGAAGCCGTAGTACCAGTCGCGCGTACCGAGGCAGGTGGCGTTGTCGACATCGGAGTTGAACGTGGCGTTGATGTCGGGATTGCCGGCGCTGTTGTCGATGCCCCGCAGCTTGTTCGCGAGCGCCTGGTGATACCACGTGCCGGGCAGGAGGGCGCCCGTGAAGTCCGCGTGGATCGTCACCGGACCGGCGCTGCCGAGCACGGCGCTCGTGGCGCTGCATGTCTGCGGGTTCATCTGCGCCCGCACCTGGATCGTGACCGGGCTGTCGAGCAGCGCACCCCAGATCGCGGCCGCCTGGTTGAACAGGTTGAGGCGCTGCTGCCCGAGCGTCGTGCCGGGGTTGCCGCCGATCGGGGCCACCGGAGTGGGATCGTTGAATCCCTCCCCGGCGCCGTCGTTGTTGACGATCACGATGGTCGCAGCCGCCGCCTGCTGCGTGGCGAGCGAAGCGAGCAGCGCCAGCGTGGCGATCGAGCGAGAGAGCGCGCGCGGGGTCATCGGACCTCCCACTTGCGCACCGGCGCGAGCGCAGGCTGACGCGACAGCTGCACGGCCTCGGGAGCCGAGTGCGCGCAGTCGATCACGGGCCGGCCCTCGGCGTCGATCCGCACCACGCTGTAGCTCTGCAGCAGCTCGCCGACGAACAGCATGAGCGATCCGTCCGCCTGACGCTCGGCGCGCATCGCCTCGAACGCCGCGTCATACGCGGCCTGCGACATCGATTCCGACTCGAGCGAGGCCCTGCCGGGCGCCTCGGGATCGAGGTCGATGCGCATGCCTGGCGCGATCGCCAGCGCGGAGGGTGCGGGTCGCCACGCCCGGGGCCGCGGCCCGCTCACGCAGGCGGCACCCGGCGGTGCGACGGGTGGTGCGACCGTCGCCGCAGGGCATCCCGGATCGAATGAAGCGGCGAGCAGCAGGAGCGTCCACGGCGTCAGCATCGCATCCTCCTCGGATCCATCCCGGTGCCTCGGGACGCGGCGCGTCCCGGGGGCGTTGCACGTCACAGGCATGCAAAAAGCATCGGCCGAAGGTCCTCGATGCGGCGTGTTCTGCTAGCGTGCCGCCGACTCCCGGGCCCGACGTGCACAGCATGCACGGCGCGTGCCCCGAACCGAAGCACTCCACCAGTCCCGAGGGACCTCCATGCGCCTCCTGTTCCGTGTCACTGCTCTCGCGTGCGTCCTCGTCGGTCTCTCCACGAGCGCCCATGCCCAGCTGCGCCTGCCGCGTCCGAGCCAGAAGAACGTGGTCAGCCAGACGATCGGCACGACCGACCTCTCGGTCACCTATCACCGGCCGGGAGTGAAGGGCCGCACCATCTGGGGCGAGCTCGTGCCCTACGGCCAGCCGTGGCGCACCGGCGCCAACGAGGCCACGCAGTTCGTGACCAGCACCGACATCCAGGTGCAGGGCAAGCCGCTCCCCGCGGGCACGTACGCCCTGCTCACGCTGCCCGGCAAGGACCAGTGGACGGTCGTGTTCTCCAAGCAGAAGGAGCTGTGGGGCGCGAGCGGCTACAAGCCCGAAGAGGATGCGCTGCGCGTGGACGTCAAGCCGAGCGCGGCGCCGCACATGGAGTGGATGGCCATCACCCTCGACCCCACGTCGGCGGCGACCGCGGAACTCGGGATCCACTGGGAGAAGCTGCGCGTGGCCGTGCCGATCTCGGTCGACGTCAATGGCATGGTGCTCAAGTCCTCGCGCGAGGCGATCGCCGCCGCCAAGTCCGATGACTGGCGCACGCCGATGAGCGCTGCCGCGTGGTGCCTCGACGCCGACGTGGCGCTCGACGAAGCCGCTCAGTGGGCAGCCGCGGCGGTCAAGGTCGAGGAGAACCCGCGCACGCTGGCGGTGGCGGCGCGCATCGCCAACAAGACCGGCAAGGGCAAGGACGCCGTGGCGCACATGACCAAGGCCGTCACGCTGGCCAAGGCCGACGCCAAGTTCAACAAGGACCTGCTCGCCACCTACGAGAAGGATCTCACGAGCTGGACGGCCAAGAAGTAGCGATCCCGGCACGTCACGAGGCCGCGGTCCCCTCAGGGTCCGCGGCCTCGTGCGTCGGAGCCCGGCGCCTCAGGCGGCGGCCGCACGCCGCGGGCGCACGAGGGTCGCGAGCAGCGCGGCGATCCCCACGGTGAGCACGCAGCCCACCAGGTTGTACCAGAGGAACGAGATCGGCGTGAGCTTCCAGCAGAGCAGGACCGCCGCCTCCGCCACGAGCGCCGCGATGAACACGTGCGTGCCGTTCGCACCGCGCAGCAGGAAGCCGCTCAGGAAGATCCCGAGGATCGTCCCGTAGAAGAGCGAGCCCAGGATGTTGACGGCCTCGACCAGCGATCCCGCTCGGCCGGCGTTCTCTGCGAACAGCACCGCGAAGCCCACCCAGAATAGCGATGCCGCGCGCGACCACGCGAGCAGCGCCCGCTCGCCGCGCGGCAGGCCCGGGATCCGCTCGATCACATCGACGATCGTGGTGCTGGTGAGCGCGTGGATCTCGCTCGAGGTCGCGTTCATGGCCGCCGCGAAGACCGCCGCGAGCACCAGCCCGATCAGCCCCGCCGGGAACGCCGCGAGCACGAAGGCGAGGAAGCGGTGATTGGTGTCGTTCGCATTGGCCGCCGCATCGGTCGCCTGGAGCGCCGCGATCGCATCGGTTCGGGCCGCCTCGCGCGCAGTGCGGGCTGCGATCCGCTCGGCGTCGGCGGCCTGTTCGAGCGGCGCGGCGCCCGCGCGGCGCGCGTCGAGCCAGCGCTCGAGCGCTGCACCGTGGGCGGCGTCCGCCTGTGCGTAGCGCGCCTCCGCCTCGTGCCACGCGGGGGCATGCACGCCGGCGGTGACCTTCGCCACTTCGGCCGGATTGGCGAACATCGGGCCGGGCGTGAACTGGTGCGACACGTACACCATCACGCCCAGAAGCAGGATGAAGGCCTGCATCGGGACCTTGAGCAGGCCGTTGGCCAGCAGCCCCATGCGGCTCTCCGCCGTGGACCGGGCCGTGAGCAGGCGGCCCACCTGCGACTGGTCGGTGCCGAAGTAGCTCATCTGCAGGAAGAAGCCGCCGAGGAGCCCGGCCCACAGGTTGTAGCGGCTCGCCGGGTCGAACGAGAGGTCGAGCGCCTCGAGCTTGCCCTCGCGCCCCGCGACCGCGAGCGCCCCGCCCAGACCGAGGCCCTCCGGCATCCCGCGCATCACGAGCACGAACGCACCCACCATGGTGGCCATGATGATGCAGAACTGCAGCGCGTGCGTGTGGCTCACCGCGCGTGAGCCGCCCAGCGTCGTGACCGCGACGACCAGCAGCCCCATCGCCGCGCACGTCCAATGCAGGTCCCAGCCCAGCACCACGCTGAACAAGAGCGACGGCGCGTAGAGCGTGATCCCGGCGGCGAGGCCACGCTGGGTGAGGAAGAGCGCCGTGGCGAGGGTGCGCGTCTTGCCGTCGAAGCGCTTCTCGAGGAACTCGTAGGCGGTCTTGACCCGCAGGCGCTGGTAGAGCGGCACCAGGGTGGCCGAGAGCACGACCATGGCCACCGGCAGCCCGAGGTAGAACTGCAGGAACGACAGTCCCGACATGTAGCCCTGACCCGGCGTCGCGAGGAACGTGACCGCGCTCGCCTGGGTCGCCATGACCGACAGCAGCACCATCGGCCACGGCATCTGCCGCCCCGCCACGAGGAATCCGGCGAGGTCGCGCGTCTCGCGGCTGCGCCACGCGCCGTAGGCCACGAACAGCGTGAGTGATCCGAGCAGCACGCCCCAGTCGAGCGGACTCATCGGTAGCGCACGCTCACCCACCCCATCAGCAGGATGGTCGCCGCGAGCACCAGGAGGACCACGGCGTAGAGCCGGCTCCAGCGGCCGAGCACCGGAGGCGGCGGATCCGCACCGTCATCCGCAGGGCCCTCAGCCGTGTTCACGGCCGCGGACTCACGAGGTTGGCGAGCAGCCGCCAGGCGCCCGGCACGCCGGCGGGCAACTGGCGGAAGAGCGCATAGCCGCAGTAGACGAACTGCCCCTTGCCATGGCGCGTGGCGAGCAGCCCGCCGTCACGCGCGGGCTCGCCCGGGTCGTTGGAGGAGAGCAGCGCGTCGTACCGCGGGTCCCACGGGTTGGCGAAGTAGAGCCCGCGCTCCTGCACCCAGCCATCGAAATCGGCCGCGGTGAGCCGATTGGGGGTCGTGAGCAGCGGGTGGTCCGGCTTGGCGAAGCGCACCGCCGCCGCTTCGACCGTGACACGGTCGCGCGAGACGCGGAACGGATACGGCCCCAGGTGCTCGACCGGGCCATCGGCGGTGGTGACGTACTGCACCACCAGCGTGCCGCCGGCGGCGGCGAAGTCGAGCAGTCGCGCATGCAGCGCCCGCAGGCGCGGCCGGGTGTTCAGCGCGCGCACGCCGGTGACGATCGCCTCGAAGCGCGACAGATCGCCACTCTCGAGGTCCGAGTCGGAGAGCAGCGTGACCTGGTAGCCCATCTGCCGCAGCGCGGCGGGGCCCGCGTCGCCGGAGCCCATCACGTAGCCCACGCGCTCGCCGCGCCGCGCGAGGGCGGTGCGCACCGCGTGCGCCTGCGCCGGTGGGAACAGCGTCTGCACCGGGATGTGCGAGTGGTCGATCGTGGCGCGCGCGTGCGACCAGGCCCGGCCGTCCACGTCGATCGCCGCGGCGATGCGCGCCGCCGCAGGGCCG
>CADEFY010000153.1 GCA_902826705.1 uncultured bacterium | reverse complement strand
AGGGTGCTGCGCCTCATGCCGCGGCGTGCGAGGCGGCGCGCGCCACGAACGCGCACGCACGCGACTCGATCGTGGCGAAGTCGCCCGCCACGGCGAGCGCGGGGTCCGCCAGCGCGCCGCCGATGCCGCAGGCGACCGCGCCCGCGGCGAGGAACGGCAGCACGTTGTCGAGGTGGGTCCCGCCGGCGGCCAGCATGGGCACATGCGGCAGCGGGTCGCGGATCACCTTGATGTAGTCGGGCCCGCCGGCCACGCCCACCGGGTACACCTTCACCACATGTGCGCCCAGGCGGCGGGCCGTGAGGATCTCGGTCGTGGTGTAGGCGCCGGGGCAGTAGAGCACGCCATGCCGACGCGCGACCTCGGCCACCTCGGCCGTGCAGTCGGGCGCGATCAGGAACCGGGCGCCCGCGGCGACCGCGGCCTCGGCCTCGGCTGCCGTGAGCACGGTGCCCGCGCCGAGGATGGCATCGGCGCCGGCCAGTCGGCGCAGGATCGCCGGGGCGTCGGGACAGGTGAACGTGACCTCGACGAACCGGATGCCGCCGCGGATCACCGCGAGCGCCGCGCCATGGGCTGCGTCGTCGGTGGCTGCGCGGATCACCGACACGAGCCGATGGCGCCGCAGTTCGGCGAGCAGGGGGTGTTCGGGGGCCATGGCGCCGGACTCTAGCTCACACGCGCAGCGGGCGCGTGGGCATCGGGTGCCCGAGTCTGCGGCGCGCCTCGGCGAGGCGTTCGAGCGCTTCCTCGGGATGGGTCCCCAGCGCGATCAGGTGCCCCACCTTGCGCTTGGGGCGCGGCTCTTTTCCGTACAGATGCAGGTGCACGCCCGGCACGCCGAGCGCGGCGTGGAAGTGCGGTGTGCGGTCGTTCCGCCACAGGTCGCCGAGCAGGTTGGAGAGCGCTGCGGTGCGCGACATCCCCGTGTGGCCGAGCGTCAGGTCACAGAGCGCGCGCACGTACTGCTCGAACTGGCCGGTGGCGCCTGCGGCCTCGGCGTGGTGATACGAGTTGTGCGGTCGCGGCGCGAGTTCGTTGACATACAGGCGCCCGTTGGTCGCGGCGAAGAACTCCACCACGAGCAGGCCCTCCACCGCGAGCGCCTCGGCGATCCGCTGCGCGGTGTGCTGCACGATCATCTCGAGCGCACTCGGCAGCCCGCTCGGAAGGAGGGACGCATCGAGGATGCCCTCCTCGTGCCAGTTGCGCGCGGGCGGGTACACCGCCGAGTCGCCGTTGGGCCGCCGTGCGACGAGCACCGAACACTCGGCGAGCAGCGCCACCTCCTGCTCCACCACGCAGGGGCGTCCGCCCAGTTGGTGCCAGATCGTCTCGGCGTCGGCGCCGGGCTCGGCGCGCACCTGCGAACGACCGTCGTAGCCCCCTTGGGCGACCTTGATCCGAACGGGCCCGCCGGCGGCGGCGATCGCGTCGTGCAACTGCGACAGGGTGTCGGCGGGCTGCCATGGCCCCACGTCGAATCCGTGGCGTGCGAGCCACGTCTTCTGCAGGCCGCGGTGCTGCACCACGCGCAGCACATGCGCGCCGGGCCGCAGCGGTGCATGTGCGGTGACCGCGTCGAGCACCTCGGGCGAGATGCGCTCGATCTCGTAGCTCACCACGTCGCACGTGCGCGCCAGCACGTGCGCGGCCTCGACGTCGTCGAACGCCGCGACCACCTGGCCGTCGACCACTCCATGCGCTGCACAGGCGGGATCGGGATCGAGCACGCGTACGTGGTAGCCCATCTCGCGCGCGGCGATGGCCGTCATGCGACCGAGCTGCCCGCCGCCCAGCAGGCCGATGGTGCGGCCCGGGAGCAGCGTGCTCATGCCGTGAGGTCGCGCTCGGCCAGCACGCGGTCGCGCTGTGCGGCGGTCCAGGCGTGCAGGCGCTCGCGGAGTGCGGCGTCGTGCAGCGCCAGGATGCGCGCGGCGAGCATGGCGGCGTTGGTGGCGCCCGCCGCGCCGATCGCGAGTGTGCCCACCGGCACCCCGCCGGGCATCTGTGCGATCGACAGCAGCGCGTCGAACCCCTGCAGAGGGCCGTTGGCCACCGGCACGCCCAGCACCGGCAGCACGGTGTGCGCCGCGACCATGCCCGGCAGATGCGCCGCCCCACCCGCGCCCGCGACGATCACGCGCAGCCCGCGCGACTCGGCGCTCTTGGCGTACTCGGCCATCCAGTCGGGCGTGCGATGCGCGCTCACCACCTTCGACTCGAACGACACGCCGAGCTCGGTGAGGCGCTCCTCACAGCGGCGCAGGGTGTCGTGGTCGGTGCGGCTGCCCATGATGATGCCGACCTGGGGGGACATGGCGCGCAGACTACACCACGCTCGGCCGCGGGTTGAGGCCATGATGCGAGCGGCCGCGCGCAGTGGCATCATGCGCGCATGACGCGGCGGATCCCGAGAGTCGTGTGGTGGCTGCTGGTGCCCGTGGTGCTGATCGGCGTGCTGTGGGGCGCCATGACGCTGCTGTTCCCACCCGCCCGCGTGCGGGCGCTGGTGTCCGACGCGCTGGCGCAGGGATTGCGGCGAGACGTGCGCTTCGCCGATGCCGGGCTGTCGCTCTGGCCCCCGGTGCGGCTCGTCGTGTCGCGGCCCGAGCTGGCGGAGCCGGGCGGGTTCGGCGAGGGCGCGGCGTTCGCGGCCGACCGGCTGGCGCTCGACCTCGAGGTGTGGCCGCTCCTGTCGCGCAAGGTGGTCGTGAAGCGGCTGTCGATCGACGCCCCCGCGCTGCACGTGGTGCTGCGGGCGGACGGCTCCACCAACCTCGATTCCCTCGGAGCACCGGCGGATCCGTCGAAGCCCGCGCCGGCCATGGACCTCGACCTGCGCGAGTTCGTGGTGAAGGGCGGGCGCGTGCTGATCGACGACCTGCGCGCGGCGAGGCGCACGACGCTCGAGGTCGCCACGCGCATGACGCTCGCGGCGCGCGGCGATGGGCAGCAGGTGAGCACGTCCGGCACCACCACGGTGGCGGGGCTGGCGACCGGGCCGCTCACGGCGGCGCGGGCACAGGACCTCTCGCAGGCGTTCGCGGGGCTCACGTTCACGCTCGAGCATCGCGGTGCGTTCGACGGGGCCAGACAGCGGCTGGCGCTGGAGCAGCTCGCGCTCGCGTTCGGCCGCACGCGACTGGCGCTCTCGGGCGTGATCGACCAGCCGGGCCCGCACGCACGGCTCGACCTGCGCGCCAGCGGCCAGCGCGTGGATGTGGCCGAACTGCTGCAGTGGGCCTCGCAGGCCGATGCCAAGGCCCTCGCGGGGATCTCGGGGCGCGGCACCCTGGCATTCGATGTGGCCGTGCGCGGCGCGCTGCCGCAGCGCGCGGGCGATGCGCTGCCGGCGTTGTCGGGCACGATCGCACTGCGCGAGGGGGCGTTCCGCTACGCGGGCGCGCCCGTGGGGGTGGAGCAGTTGCGCGCCGACGTGCGCCTGGCGCCGGACACCGTGGTCGTCGAGCACGTGACCGCACAGGTGTCGGGCCAGCCGGTGCGTGCGCAGCTCACCGCGTATCGGTTCCGCGATCCGCTCGTGCGCTTCGCCGTGCAGGGCGATGTCGACCTGGCGGCGATCGCGCCGATGCTCGCCGCCAAGGGCACCGAGCTCGCCGGACGTGCCGCTGTCGATGTGCGCGGCGCCGGCCGCGCGGCCGACCCGGGCACACTGCAACTGCAGGGACAGGCGCGGCTGACCGGAGTGCGCGTGCGCGCGGAGGGCCTGCCCAAGCCGGTCGAGGGCATCGCCGGCACGATCGAGTTCGCCGACGCGCGCGCCGCGGTGCGAGGCCTGACCGCCAAGGCGGGCGCCTCGTCGTTCACCATGGACGCGCAGGTCACGCGGCCGATGGCGCTGATGGCCACCCCCGGCAAGGTGGCGCCCGCGGGCGTGCGGTTCGACTTCCGTTCGCCGCACCTCGATCTGGCGGAGTTGCTGCCCACCACGCCGGGCGCACCGTTCCTGCCCAACGCCGAGGGCGGCGGCGAGGTGCGCATCGCGCGACTCAAGCAGGGCAAGCTCGACGTGACGGACGTGGCGGCCACCGTGCAGCTCGAACCCGCCGTGCTCGCGAGCCCGTCGTTCAGCATGAAGAGCTACGGCGGCCGCGTGGCCGGCAGCGCGCGCTTCGACCTGCGCGACACCCGGCAGCCCGCGTACGCGATCAAGACGCAGGTGGAGTCCGTGCAGGCGGATGAGCTGCTCGCGGTGTGGACGCCGATCAAGGGCCTGTTGCGCGGCACGCTGTCCTCCGACTTCGACTTCTCGGGCCAGGGCCAGAGCCCCGAGGACTTCAAGCGCTCGCTCACGTTGGTCGGGCTCGCCGCGTTCGTCGAGGGGCAGCTCGGCCCCGGCCCCGCGCTCGAGGCGGTGGCCGAGCATGTGCGGATCCCAAGTCTCAAGGAGCTGAAGTTCAAGGACCTCAAGCTGCCGCTGCGCATCGAGCGCGGCCGCGTGATCACGGACCCCGTGCAGATCAGCGGGCCGAGCGGCGACTGGCGCCTGATCGGCTCGGTGGGGTTCGACGGCGCGCTCGACTACGCGGTGAGCGTCACGCTGCCGCCAGCGGCGGTGGCCGCGCTGCGTGCGCAGTCGGCGCTGGCGGCGGGTGCACTGCAGGACGACCAGGGCCGCCTGCTGCTCGATCTGCGCGTGACCGGCAGCGCCCAGAAGCCGCGCGTCGCATGGGACACCGGCGCGATGCGCGATCGCCTCGCCGGCCGTGCGTCGCAGGCGATCGAGGAGCAGCGCGCCAAGCTCGCCGACGAGGGACGGCGACTCGAACAGGAGGCCAGGGCGGCGGCGACGCGGGCGCTCACCGACCGGCTCGGGCTCTCCGGGGACAGCGCACGCGGAAATGCGGGTGCGAACCTGAAGAGCACCGCGGACAGCTTGAAGAAGTCGGCCGGCGATGTGCTCAGGGGATTCTTCGGCAGTCGCGGCAAGCCGCCCGCGGCGCCAGCGCCGGCCCCGACGCCGGCCGCGACGGACTCCGTCGCGAGCGACACGTCGACCTCGCGCTGATCGCGCCGCGGCGCGGGGTGCGGTGCGTCAGCCGCGTGCGGCGGCGGCGAGCGGGGCCGGATCGCTCGCGTGGTCGAGATCCTCGATCCACGCCACGAGCAGCGCCCCGGCGGTGACGGCCGGCATCGCCTGCACGTCGACTCGCTCCGCCAGCCGATCGAAGCGCTCACGCACGCGCGCCGTGCTCCTGGCGTCACGCGAGGAAGCCCGCTGGTGCGCGGCCGCCCATGGCGCGAGCCACGCAGCGTCCGGCTCGCCCTCGCCCGGGCGCGGCAGGAAGCCGCGCGCCGTGCCCAGCTCGCGCTCGAGCGTGGCGAGCAGCGCACGCGCACGATCGGGCGCGAGCAGCGCCGGCGGCAGCGCGGCCGCCCAGAGCGCGCTCGGCGTGACCCCGCGGGTGCGGCCGTGCGCGCTGAGCGCGAGCACCAGCCCCTGCGTGCGCTCGTCCCAGAACGCCTCGACGTAGCGGCGCTGCAGTTCGTGCGCCCAGGCCAGCGAGAACGCGGCGTGCTCTCGGTGGCCAGTGCGCTTGGCCAGTTGCGCCAGCGCCACGAGCCCGTGGTACCAGAGCGCGTTCCAATCGGCACGCGCCACCGCGGCGTCGCCCTGGCCGTACCAGAGCAGCCCCTCGCGGTCGCAGTGCACGCCCGAACGCGAACCCGAGCGCAGGTGATGCATCATGCCCTCGAGCGCGGGCCATGCGGTCTCGCGCAGGAACCGCTCGCTGCCCTCGGCGTCCCGCCGCGCGAGCAGCTCGACCAGGTGGATCAGCCACAGCGACGCCTCGGGGCCGCCGTGGAGCGGCCGGCCGTCGGCCGCGAACGCCTCGGGCGCCAAGCCCTCATCAAGGTACTCGAGATACCCGCGCGCGATCGCACGCGCGGTCTCGAACGCACGCAGCGACACGAACGCGCTCGCGGCGCGCAGCGTGGGCGCGCCGTGCTCGATGCCGTCGGCGCCCGCGGCCAGCGTGAGCCGCCCGTCGCGCCGCGTGAGCGCGAGGTGCAGCCGCGAGGCGAGCGCGGCCGCCCACGGATGCTGCGGATCGAGCAGGGGCTGCAGGTCGCGCGCGCGCGCCTCGCCCGGGCCCCCATGCGCCACGGCCGCCTGCCGCGCCGTGAACTCGGCGCCCGTCATGGCGAACCGGCGCCAGCCCTCGCGGCGCTGGATCGCCGCCGCGTCGAGCGCCGTGAGGCACGCGTCCATGCTGCGCGCGGGCGGCGAGCCCAGGCGTTCCTCGGCGGCGAGCGTGCGGAACAGGTGCTCCTCGGGCGAGATCACCACGTGCAGCGCCGCACCCGGTGCGGCCAGGTCGGCCTGCACCCAGCCCGGCACGCAGGCGTCCTCGGAGGCGAGCGCGGCGAGCGCCGGATCGCCGTCCTCGCTGGCCGACTCGATCGGGTACGCGAGGCCGCGATGCCAACTGCGCGCGGGCAGGAAGACCCCGTTGTGCCAGAGCGTGAGCGGCGCGTCGCCCTCCGCACATTCGAGTCGCACGCGGCCCGGGATGCCCTGCGAGGCGCCGCGGAACGCGGGATCCTCGCGCTGCAGCGCGTGGAGCGCGCGCGAGACGAGCAGTGGCGCCACCGTGAGGCGCACGTCGGAGCCCTCCAGCAGCCGCCAGGTGGCCATGAGCGCGAGGTGCCCCTCGAGCAACCGGATGCGGCGCTCGAGCACCAGATCGTCGAAGCGCCAGCGCCAGGTGGCCACGGGCCCGCTCTCGAAGTGCTCCAGGGCCAGCGTGCCGCCCGCGCGATGCGTGAGTCCGCCGCTGCGCGAGATCAGGAACGCGGCCGAGAGTTCCTGCGACAGACCGCCGCGCGTGAGCCGGTCGTCGAACCGCAGCACGCGTGCCTGCGGGCCTGCGGCGCCGGGGAGCGCGAGCAGCACCTGCGCGCGCGTGGCGGGAGCGCCCGCGGCCGTGCCGGCCGCATGGCCTCCGAGGCCGTCATGCAGGTGGAAGCCGCGCGCATGGGCGGCACGCAGCGCGCCGAGGACATCCTGTCCGTCAGACATGTGCGCGCAGGATAGACGGGCGGGTGGCGGGGCGTCTACA
>CADEFY010000152.1 GCA_902826705.1 uncultured bacterium | reverse complement strand
GATCGGCATCATGACCGGCACCGTGTCGCAGAACGAAGAGGAGTTCCGCGCCGGCCAGCAGGTGGCGGCCAAGTACGGCGCGCGCGTGAAGCACGTGACCTACCCCGACAACTTCATGCAGGAGCAGGAGACGGTGATCGCGCAGCTCACCGGGCTCGCCGCCGATCCCGACCTGAAGGTGATCGTGATCAGCCAGGCGATCCCCGGTTCGGTCGCCGCAGCGCGCAAGATCAAGGAGCAGCGCCCCGACATCCTGATCGGGTTCGTGGAGCCGCACGAGGACCCGCCGCTGGTCAACGAACTGGCCGACATCCCGATCCAGCCCGACCAGCTCACGCGCGGCCGCACGATCCTCGAAGAGGCCAAGGCGATGGGCGCGACCACGTTCGTGCACTACTCGTTCCCGCGGCACATGTCGCAGGAGCTGCTGGCGCGGCGTCGCGACATCATGAAGAAGACCGCGGCCGACCTCGGGATGAAGTTCGAGTTCGTGACCGCGCCCGACCCGATGGCCGAGGGCGGCCTGCCGGCTACGCAGCAGTTCGTGCTGGAGGACGTGCCGCGGCAGATCGGCAAGTTCGGAGAGAAGACCGCGTTCTTCTCGACCAACTGCGGCATGCAGGAGCCCATGATCAAGTCGGTGCTCACCGCGGGCAAGGGCTACGTGCCCGAGCAGTGCTGCCCCAGCCCCACGCACGGGTACCCCGGTGCGCTCGGTGTGCAGATCCCGCCCGACAAGGCCGGCGACATCGCGTTCATCAACAGCGAGAACAAGCGCATCGTGGGCGAGCACCACATGAGCGGCCACTTCGGCACCTGGGTGGCGCCCGAGAGCATGGTGGCCACGCGCGCCGTGGTGGACCTGCTGGTCGAGGCGGTCGAGGGCAAGCTCGACCTGAAGGACATGAACAAGGTGCAGGAGTACATGACCCGCGAGGCCGGCGCCGACGTGCGCGTGGCCCGCTACGACGAGAAGGCCGGCAACCAGTTCCTCGTGGTGCTCGACCACCAGGTGTACTGAGGCGCCAGGACGTCATCGCCCTCCGGACCCCGCTCGCCCACACGGCGAGCGGGGTCCTGGCGTTCAGAGGCGCTTCGACTCCGTGCGCCCTTCAGCCCCTCGCCTCCCCCGCCGAGACTTGCCACGCATGGGAGTCCGACGTGCGATCCTTGCCGCGGCGGCGCTGCTGCTCGTCTCGGGCGGCGGCCCGCGAGCGGGAGCGCGGCTCGAGGCCGTGCTCGTCGCCGACGGCGCCGCGGGCACCTGGCTCGCGTGGTGCGAGACGGGCGATACCGGCGCGGTGTCCGCCGTGCGCCTCACTCGCCTCGATGCCACCGGCGCCCCCGCGAGCGGCTGGAGCGCGCAGGGCATCCGCGTGAGTGCGTCGCCCGATGCGCAGCGCGAACCCGCCCTGGCGAGCGACCACGCCGGGGGCGTGTGGATCGCGTGGAGCGACCGGCGATCGGGGCCCCGGCGTGTGCACGTGGCGCGTGTGGCTCGAGATGGCACCGTGCTCGTGAGCGATCGCCGCATCGGCGCGAGCGGACGCGAGGACTTCCGGCCGGCGCTGTCCACCACACACGGCGGCGGGGTGCGCGTGGCGTGGGAGTCGTGGGACGGGCGGAGCAGCGATGTGCGGCTCCAACTGCTCGAAGCCGATGGCGCCATCGCGCGCGGCTGGCCCGCACACGGCCTGGCGGTCGCGGACTCACCGTTCGAGGAGTGCGCGCCGCACTGGCTGGAGCGCAGCGGCGAGCCCGCGCTGGCCTTCACGGCCTACGACGGCCCGGACCCGCGGCGCGGCCAGTTGCAGGCCGCCACCCTGGCGCCACGCGAACCGCGCGTGGTCTGGCGCGGGCCCGCGGTGCCGCCTGGCGCGCGCCGCTGATCGCCCGCGGCGCGCGGCGGCGCGTCAGTCGGCGAGATGCTCCATCCAGTCGCGCACCATGAGCGCCACCGACTCGGCGGCTGGTGGGTCGAGGTTGGTGAGCACCACCAGCGTCCAGTCGGTCTCGGCCTCGACCGCGCCGTTCACGCCCGGCGAGCCGCCCGCCGCGGCGATCTGGATCGCGAACCCGCCGCTCGGCAGCGGCGCCATGCGCAGCATGCGGCACGCCGTCTCGCCCTTCACGATGCGGCCCTCGCGCAGCGCCTGCGCGAAGCGCGCCAGGTCCGCCACGGTCGAGTAACCGCCGCCGGCCGACGATCCGCGCCAGGGCAGCGTGGACTCATTGGACACCGGCACCTCGCCTGCGCCCCGGCGCGTACTGCCGCGCGCCACGTCGCCGGTGCGCTCGTCGGCGGCGAGCTGCGCGGTCTCGGTCATGCCCGCGGGCGTGAGCACCAGGTCGCGCACGGCATCGCGATAGGGCTTCCCGGTCAGGCGCTCGATCACCAGCCCGAGCGTCAGGTAGCCGGCGTTGCTGTAGCGACGGCCCTTGCCGGGCTCGAACTCGAGCGGCTTGTCCACGAACAGCGGCAGCCAGTCGCGCAGCTCGCGCAGCTTGCTGCGGTCAGCGGCCTCGTAGCGCTCGCCGAAGAAGTCGCCGAGTCCCGACTGCATGTCGAGCAACTGGCGGATCGTGATGCGCGACGCCTTGTCGCGCGGGAAGTCGGGCAGATGGCGTGACAGCGTGTCGTCGAGCCCGATGCGGCCCTGATCCACGAGCCTCGCGATCGCGGCCTGTGTGAGCAGCTTGTCGATCGAACCCAGGTTGTAGCGCGTGGCCACGGTGTTGGCGCGCCCGGCCTGCGCGTCGGCCAGGCCGTACGCGCGCTCGAACAGCACGCGGCCGCGGCGCTCGAGCCGCACCGTGCCCGAGAAGCGCTGCGCCTGCGTCTCGCGCGCCAGATGCCGACCGAGCGAATCCACGATCTGCGCCTCGGTCATCGCCGCCTGCGCGCGCGGCTGCTCGGACCCCTCGGCCTGCTCCACGCGCAGCCCGCCGAACGCGTGCGGTGGCTCGGGGGCGCACGCGAGCGCGATGCGCAGCCACTCGCGCTCGCCCTTGGCCAGCACCTCGATCTCGCCCGGCTCGCTGCGCAGCACGCGCACCGGCACCAACCGGCCCATCTCGGCGCGCATGCTGCGCCAACGCTCGAGTCGGGCGCTCAACGGCGGCGCAGTGGGCGAGGCGCCGGCGCCGGCGAAGAACCGCGTCATGGCCGGCTCGTCGGCCGAGAACGCGCGGAACCAGTCCGCGGCCACGCGGCCGGCCGGCGTGCCGGGGAACACGCGCAGCGTGTCGACCGGCTGGGCCGTGGCAGGCGCGGCGAGCAGCAGGAACAGTGAGGCCATGCTGAACAGGTGCGAGCAGGTGGACAGCGCGTGCATGGGGAGGTCTCCGGGTCCGGCCGTTACGACGCTGGCCGACCCCGCAGGGTTGGAAGTCCGCGGGTCGGTCCCCGCCGAACGCCGAGAACTCGCTTGGGTGCGCGGCCCGGGCGGGCGTAGTGTACGCGGCGCAGGGATGCTGCCGCGGCAGGCCCCACGCGAGCGCAGCGTCTCGTCTCAAGGAGGGGGACATGCGCCAGGACGCGCACGTGCGGCCCGATGCGGCTGCCTCGACCACCGCCCACCGCGGGCCCGCCATGCTGCTCGCGGCCGCCGCGACGACCGGCGCCTTGATCGGCGTCACCACCGACCCCACGGCCCGGCTCGCCAGCGCGCTCGTGTATGCGCTGCTCTTCACGCTCGGAGCGGTGCTGCTGCACCTGCTGGTCGCGTTCATCAAGGACACGCTCGAAGCCTGACCTCGCATCCGCCTTGCGCCCCCTCTCGGCCAGCGGCATGCTGCGCGGCCACTCTCACGCCCTCCCCGAGACCCGCGCATGTCGACCGCCCCCGTCCTCGAGCTTCGCGACATCAGCAAGGAGTACGAGGGCAACCGCGTCCTCAAAGGCGTGTCGCTCACGGTGCGGCCGGGCACGATCCACGCCCTGCTGGGTGAGAACGGCGCCGGCAAGAGCACGTTGATGAACGTGCTGTTCGGCATGCCGGTGATCCGTGAGACCGGCGGCTACCAGGGGAGCGTGCTCATCGAGGGCCGCGAGGTGCAGTTCCGCTCCCCCGCCGACGCCATGGCCGCCGGGCTCGGCATGGTGCACCAGGAGTTCATGCTGCTGCCCGGGTTCACGGTGGCGGAGAACATCAAGCTGCACCGCGAGCCCACCAAGCCATCGCTCCTCTCGCGCGTGTTCGGCAAGCGGCTCGAGACACTCGACCTGCCGCTCATCAGCAGCGACGCGCGCAGCGCGCTGGCGCAGGTGGGCATGGGCATCGACGAGTGGGCGCCCGTGGCCGGTCTGCCCGTGGGCCACATGCAGTTCATCGAGATCGCGCGCGAGGTGGACAAGCGCAACGCCAAGCTGCTGATCTTCGACGAGCCCACCGCCGTGCTCACCGAGAGCGAGGCCGACGAACTGCTCAAGGTGATGAAGCAGCTCGCCGCCAAGGGGCTCGGCATCCTGTTCATCACGCACCGGCTCGACGAGGTGATGGCCGTGGCCGACGAGATCACCGTGCTGTGCGACGGCGAGCGCGTGGCCTCGATGACTCCCGCCGAGACAACGGTGGGGCACATCGCCGAGGTCATGGTGGGCCGCCCTGCCGCCGTGGTTCGCCATGTGGACTCGCGGTCCACCGCACCGCGGGCCGCCAAGCTCGAGATCCGCGACCTCGCGGTCGACATGCCCGGCGAGCAGGTGGCCGGCGTGTCGTTCACGCTCGAGAAGGGCGAGATCCTCGGGCTCGCCGGACTCGCCGGCCATGGCAAGCTCGGCGTGGCCAACGGGCTCATGGGGCTCGCGCCCGCACGCGGCAGCGTGCTCAAGGACGGAAAGCCGCTCGTCCTGGGCGACGCGCGCGCTGCGATCATGGCCGGGTTGGCGTTCGTGTCCGAGGACCGCCGAGGCGTGGGGATCCTGCCCGATGAGAGCATCGAGCTGAACATCGCACTCACCTCGCTCGAGGTGCAGGGCAGGTTCCTGCTGCCGGGCGCCGTCCCGGCGCTGCGGCTCATGGACGGCGGCGCGATCCGCGCACATGCGCTGCAGATGATCGAGCACCTCGATGTGCGCTGCACCGGGCCCAAGCAGCATGTGCGCCGGTTGTCGGGTGGCAACCAGCAGAAGGTGTGCCTCGCACGCGCGATGACGCTGGCGCCCGACACCATGCTCGTCTCCGAGCCCACCCGAGGCATCGATGTCGGTGCCAAGGAACGCGTGCTCGGCCTGCTGCGCCAGCTCAATCGCGAGCAGGGCATGACGCTGCTGATCACCTCGTCGGAGCTGGCCGAACTGCGGGCCACCTGCGACCGCATCGCGATCATCTATCACGGCCGCATCGCCGCCATCCTGCCGCCAGATGCGACCGACGAGCAGTTCGGGCTCGCCATGGCGGGCGGCGCGGCACACGCGGGGCATGCGTCATGAGCCGCGCCGTGACCGAGCGCAGCGGGCTGCAGGAGCACCTGCGCGAGATCGGGTTCCCGCGGTTGGTGATCGGCGTGTTCCTGGTGCTGCTCTTCTCGATCGCGATCGCCACGCGCATGGACGTGCCGGGGCTGGTCACCGACTCGTTGCTGCGCGTGGGCCGCAACGGCCTGCTGGTGCTGGCGCTGCTGCCCGCGGTGCAGGGCGGGGTCGGGCTCAACTTCGGCCTGCCGCTCGGGATCCTGTGCGGGCTGGTGGGCTGCGTGACCGCGCTCGAGTTCAAGTTCGTCGGCTGGCCCGGGTTGGCCGCGGCCAGTCTGATCGGCATGGGCCTCGCGGTGCCGGTGGGCTGGGGCTATGGCTGGCTGCTCAACCGCACGCGTGGCCAGGAGATGATGGTCGGCACGTACCTCGGGTTCGCCGCCGTGTCGTTCATGAGCATGTTCTGGGTGCTCGCACCGTATCGCGACCCGTCGCTCGTCTGGGCGATCGGCGGCAAGGGCCTGCGCACCACGCTCACGCTGGCGGGTGGGTTCGACAAGCTCCTCGACAAGCTGTGGGCGTTCCAGATCGGCGGCGTGCGCGTGCCCACGGGCACGCTGCTGTTGTTCGCAGCCATGTGCGCGCTCGTGTGGCTGTTCTTCCGCTCGCGCGCCGGCATCAGCATCAGCGCGGCGCGCAGCAATCCCCGGTTCGCACGCGCGGCGGGGATCTCCGACACCCAGACGCGCACGCAGGCCACGATCATGAGCACCGCGCTGGGGGCGCTCGGCATCGTGGTGTTCGCGCAGAGCTACGGCTTCGTGCAGCTCTACACCGCGCCGCTGCTCATGGCGTTCCCGGCCGTGGCCTGCCTGCTGATCGGCGGCGCCGCGGTGTCGCGCGCCACGATCACGCACGTCGTGGTGGGCACGGTGCTGTTCCAGAGCATCCTCACCGTGGCGCTGCCGGTCACGCAGCGCGTGATCGAGGGCGACATCAGTGAGACCGCGCGGTTGATCATCCAGAACGGCATGATCCTGTACGCGCTCACGCGGAAGAACGACCGATGAGCGCGCCCGTGTCCGCGAGTCCGCGCAAGGGCATCGACTGGAGCAGCCTCGCGGTGCCGCTGCTGTTCTTGATCCTGTGTCTGTTCGGCGCGTGGGCCGCGCAGATCACGCCGCAGTACCTGCTGCGCGAGACGCTGGCGCGGTTCAGCCGCAACGGACTGCTGGTGCTGTCGCTGCTGATCCCGATCCTCGCGGGACTGGGGCTCAACTTCGGCATCGTGATCGGCGCCATGGCCGGGCAGATCGCGGCCATCATCGTCACGTTCCTCGGGATCGGTGGCATCGCCGGGTTCGCGCTGGCGTGGCTGATCGCCACTCCGATCGCGCTGGCGTTCGGCGTGGGGACCGGGCACCTGTTCAATCGCGCCAAGGGCCGCGAGATGGTGACCGGGCTGATCGCCGGGTTCTTCGCCAACGGCATCTACCAGCTCGTGTTCCTCTTCATGGTGGGCACGATCATCCCCATCGAATCTCCGCGCATCATCCTGCCGCAGGGGTTCGGGCTGCGGAACACCGTGGACCTGGTGGGGATCCAGTATTCGCTCGACGACCTCGTGCCGTTCAAGATCATGCTCGAGGGCTCGGTGGTCCGCATCCCTCTCGTCACGCTCTGCG
>CADEFY010000151.1 GCA_902826705.1 uncultured bacterium | reverse complement strand
GACCTCGCGATCGTGCTGCGCGCCGGCGCTCTTCCGGCGCCAGTCCGGATCCTCGAGGAACGCTCCGTCGGCCCGTCGCTGGGTTCGGACTCGATCCAGCAGGGCGTGCGCGCCGGTGTGATCGGCACGATCCTCGTGGTCGTGTTCATGCTGGTCTACTACCAGATCTCGGGGAGCATCGCGATCCTCGCGCTCGTGCTCAACGTGCTCTACCTGATCGCGGCCCTCGCCTATGCGGGCGCCACGCTCACGCTGCCGGGCATCGCCGGCATCGTGCTCACGATCGGCATGGCGGTGGACGCCAACGTGCTCATCTTCGAGCGCATCCGCGAGGAGCTGAGAGCCGGCAAGACGGTGCGCGAGTCCGTGCGACTCGGCTATGACCGCGCATTCCGCACGATCCTCGACGCCAACGTGACGACGCTGCTCTCGGCGCTCTTCCTGTTCCAGTTCGGCACCGGTCCGATCAAGGGCTTCGCCGTCACGCTGAGCCTCGGCCTGCTCGCCAACATGTTCACCGCGGTGTTCTTCACCCGCATGATCTACGACTTCTGGCTGAGCCGCGGCAAGGTCGAGCGGCTGAGCATCTGATCGGGGCGGACACTCATGTTCCAGTTGCTCATCGGCACGAACTTCCCGTTCATGAAGTACCGCCGCTACGCCTACGTGTTCTCGGCGATCATGGTCCTGGCCACCTTGGGCTACCTCGCGTTCAAGGGACCGAACTACAGCGTCGACTTCACGGGCGGCACCCTGTTGCAGATCCGCACGTCCCAGCCATTGGCGGCGGATGCCCTGCGCTCGGCGCTCGACGGCGCCGGCCTCCGGGCCGAGCTGCAGCAGCTCACCGGCGGCACCGCCAACGAGTACCTGCTCCGTTTCGCCACGCAGTCGGCGGACCCGTTCGCCGCAGCCAAGGCGGCGATCGAGAAGGGCAGCCCGGGCACTCAGGTGGAACTGCGTCGCATCGAGACCGTGGGGCCCAAGGTGGGGTCCGACCTGCGGCAGAAGGCGCTCCTGGCGGTGCTGGCCAGCCTCGGCGCGATCCTGCTGTACGTGGGCATCCGGTATGAGTTCAAGTTCGCGGTTGGTGGCATCGCCGCACTGTTCCATGATGTGCTCGTGACGGCTGGCATCCTCATGTTCACCGGGCGTGAGGTGTCGCTCACCGTCATCGCCGCACTGCTCACGATCGCCGGCTACTCGATCAACGACACGATCGTCGTCTTCGACCGCATCCGCGAACGTTCCAAGGCGCTCAAGAAGGAGACGCACGAGCGTGCCATGGACATCGCGGTCAACGAGACGCTGTCGCGAACGATGATCACCGCGTTCACGGTGCTCCTCACCTCGATCGCCCTGTTCATCTGGGGCGGAGAAGTCCTGAACGACTTCTCGTTCACCATGATCATCGGGCTGATCTTCGGCACCTTCTCATCCGTGTACGTGGCGAGTGCGCTGGCACTGGACATCTGGCTCTGGCTGGACCGCCGCAAGGCGGCCTCGGCCAAGTGACGAAAGGCTCCCGCATGTCGACCGTCCGCACCGCGGCGCTCATCGCCGCGATCGCCCTCTCCGCTCTCGCGACCGGCTGCGCGGAGCGGATCACCGAAGTCGATGCGTCGTACACCACGCCCGAGGGCACGGCCGATGGGTCCGCGCGACTGATGCTCTGGGCCGACACGCCGGTGCCGATCTCCACGTTCAGCGACGTGGGGAACCCCCCGGGGCCGAGCGATGGCGACGTGCTGGTCGGGATCGAGCCGCTGTATCGCAACGGCCAGGGTTCGGTGGTGAGCATGCTGATCGACGGCTCGGACGCGAATGGGTTCCAGATGCTGCGGCGGGCGCAGAACGGCGGCCTCGAGCCGCTGAGCGACTTCGTGGTGCAGCCCACGCGGAAGTGGGTGGCGACCCAGTGGGAGAGCTACCGGCTCATCGACCGCACGCCGTCGGGCTACTCGCCGGCGTCTTACATCGCGCGCGGCCTCGTGGGCGGCGCGATCACGTCGGCCTCGCCGCTCTCCAATGAGGCACAGGTCACGCGGAGCACCGTGCCGGCCACGTTGCAGTTCACGGCCAACACGGCCACACGCGGCGACTCGCTGATCCAGCTCCAGTGGGCGCCGGTGACGGATGCGGTCGGTTACTGGCTCCACGTGTATCAGTTCCGCTCCGATGCCACGCAGGACGACCGGCTCGACGCCGCCGCGCCGCGACCGGTGTTCGATGGCCGGGTGCGCGACAACCTGGTGGCGTTCGTGGACAGCAGTGTGACGTCGTACCGCATGGGGGTGAGCACCACCGGGATCCGGCTCGCGTACTCGCCGGCGCTGATCGGCCGGCAGTACGAGGTGCGGATCACCGCGGTCGGTGCGAACGGTGAACTGCTCGCCTACACGGCGGGCACGACGCGGACCGCGATCGTCTCTGACGAGACCTACATCCAGTTCCCGAGCGGCGCCGTCACCGTCGACACCTCACGCCCCCTGTCGCAGTAGGCCGATGCCGGCGCCCGGGCGCGTGCACTCTCACACGCGCCGCCGGCTGCATCGCACGCTGGGGGCGCTCGCCCTCGCCATGCTCGCGTTCGTGAGTGCCTGCGGGGACGACCCCGCGAGCGTGGGGACGCCCGCCCCGTCGCTCTACGACAAGTACGGTGGCCACGCGACCGTGGTCGTGGTGGTCGACGCGTTCGTGGCCCGTGTGGCCGCCGATGCGCGCATCAACGCGTTCTTCGCCGAGACGGCCGCCGACTCGGTGCGCCTGTCGCGATTCAAGGCCCGGCTCGTGGAACAGGTGGCGGGCTGGATGGGCGGGCCCGAGGTGTACACCGGGCGGGACATGGTCTCCGCGCACCGCTTCATGGGCGTCGATGACCGCGCGTTCGACGCGCTCGTGCAGGATCTGGTGCTCACCTTGCGTGACGCGGGCGTCGAGGAGGCGGACATCGCCGCCCTCGCTCCGCGTGTGCTCGCCTTGAGGGGCGACATCGTGGTGCGCGCCAACCTGCCCTGACCGGCCGCGCCGCTGGGGCTTCTCGCGCAGCGCGAGTCAGCGAGTTGTCGATCCTCGGGCGGTGGTGCGGTGGCGCACCGCGTTCGCGCCGACAGGGCTGCGGGAGCCCTCCCCCGCCCGCGTATACTCGCGGCATGCGACGCCTCGCCTCCGGCATCTCGCTCGCCTCCGCGCTGCTGCTCGCGCTCACTGCGCCTGCGGCGCTTGCGGCGCCGACGTCACCTGGAGCACGCGCGTTCGGCATCGCCCGACTCAAGTACGGCGGCGGCGGCGACTGGTACGGCAACAAGACGTCACTCACCAACCTGCTGCGGGCCGCGCGCGAGCGGCAGGGCCTCCGGCTCGCGGGCGACGCCGAGGCGGTGGTCGAGCCCGGAGCGGCTGCGCTCTTCCAGTATCCGTTCGTGTTCGCCTCGGGCCACGGCGACATGCGCTTCAGCGAGGCGGAGACCGCCAACCTGCGGCGCTGGCTCGAGGCCGGCGGGTTCCTGTGGGTCGACGACGACTACGGCATGGCCGCCTCGTTCCGCCGTGAGATCGCGCGCATCCTGCCCGGGAGTGCTCTCGTCGAGCTGCCGTACCGCCACCCGATCTTCGCCGAGCCCTACGCGTTCCCACGCGGCCTGCCCAAGATCCACGAGCACGACGGCGGCCCGCCGCGCGCGTTCGGCGCGTACGTCGACGGCCGGCTCGCAGCGCTCTTCACGTTCGACACCGACATCGGCGACGGACTGGAGGACGAGGGCGTCCATGACGACACCCCCGAGAAGCGCGAACTCGCGCTGCAGATGGCACTCAACATCGTCCACCACGCGCTGACCCACTGAGGCTCCGCCCATGACCGGCCACCCGCCCACCGCCCCGCTCCGCCAGCCGCTCGCGCGCGCGCACGCGGTGGTGCGCCGCGCGCTGGCGCTGCGGTCGAGCCTCGCCGCGACCGCGCGCGTGGCGCTGGCGCTCGCGAGCATGGTGGCGCTGGGGCTGGCACTGCCGGTCTCGCCGGCCACCGCTTGGCTGCGACTGGCGCTGTTCGGCGCCGCGTCGCTCGTCGCGCTGGGGCTCGCGGTGCGGCGGTTCCTCGCCGAGGCGCCGCGCTTCGACGGCTGGCTCGAGCAGGTCGAGTCGCGCTTCCCGGAGACGCGCTCGTGGCTGCGCAACGCGCTCGATCTCGAACGCCGCCCCGATCCGCACACGTCGCAGGAACTGGCCGCCGCGCTCCAGCAGGAGACCGCACGGCGGCTCGCCACCGTGCCGCTCGCCACGCTCACGCCGCCGCTCGCCGCGCGCCGCTCGGTGGCCGGCGTGGGCGCAGCCGTCGCGCTGCTCGCCACATGCACGGCGTTCGCGCCCGAGGGCACGCAGCGCGCGTGGCGCACGATGTGGGACCCGGAGTCGGCGGCACCGCCCGTGGCGCTCGCGGTCGAGCCCGGCTCGGTCACGATCTCCCCCGGTGCGTCGCTCTCGATCCGGGCCCGCGTCACCGGCAGCGACCAGGCGCCGCGACTGCTGGGAGCGGGCGCGAGTCCCGCACCCGTGCTCGAGTCGCATGCGCGCGGCGAGCGCCGCTGGCGCTTCGACCTGCCGCCCGTGACGGCGCCGCGCGACTACGCCGTGCGCGTGCAGCGCACCGAGAGCCCGCGCTATCAGGTGGCGCTCGCCGGCGAGCCGGTACCCGTCAGCTTCGCCATCGAACTCACGGCACCGGCGTACGCGCAGCTGCCCGTGCAGCGCGGCAGCGCTACGGCCGGCGACCTCGCGGCGCTCGCGGGTTCGCGCGCGAGCCTCGAAGTGACGTTCGACCGCGACCTCGAGGCGCTCACGGCCTCGTTGCCGGACGGCCGCTCGGCCTTGTGGCAGGCGATCACACCGCGACGCTGGCGCGGCGAAGTGGCGGTCGCACGCGATGGCGACTACGCGCTGGTCGCCCAGGCGCCGACGGGCACCTCCCGGCATCGCTACCGGATCCAGGCGCTCGCGGATGCACCGCCGGTGATCGCGGTCACCACGCCCGATGGCGACATCGACGTGCCCGCGGGACAGCAGGTGCCGTATGACGTGCAGGCGCAGGACGACCTGGGCCTCTCGGAGCTGCGGCTCGAATGGAAGAAGGGCGAGTCCGCGGTCTGGGCGAGCGCGCCGCTCGGTACGTTCGCGAACACGCCGCGAGAGGCACGTGCGGTCGCGCGCTGGGATGCCGCGGCGCTGGCGCTGCTCCCCGGCGAGTCGGCCACGTTCCGATTCGTGGCGTACGACAATGACGCCGTCTCGGGTCGCAAGCGTGCCGAGAGCGCCGAGTTCAAGCTGCGCTTCCCGTCGCTCGCCGATCTGTACGAGGGTCTCGATGCGCGCGCCGAGCGCGTGCAGAAGTCGCTCGAGAAGGCGAGTGAGCAGGCCAAGGAGCTGCAGCGTTCGCTGGAGCAGATGCAGCGGCAGCCGCAGCGCGGCCAGGGACAGCCCGACCCGTTCCAGCGCGCCGAGGAGATGAAGCGCGCGCTCGAGCGCCAGGCCGAGGTGAGCGAGCGGCTCGAGCAGGCCGCCGAGCAGATGCGCGAGCGCGCGTCCGACGCCGCCGAGCGCGAGGCGTTCCGCGAGGAACTGCAGACCAAGCTGCGCGAGATGGCCGACCTCATGCGCCAGATCGAGAGCCCCGAGTTCAAGGACGCCATGAAGCGCCTCCAGGAGGCCATCGAGCGCACGGACCGGCGCGAGGCCGAGCAGGCGCTGCCGCAGGTGCGCGAGCAGAACAAGCAGATGCTCGAGAACCTGCAGAGCACGCTCGAGCTGCTGAAGCAGATGCGCGAGGAGGAGCGCATGGAGTCGCTCGGCCGCCGCGCCGAGGAACTCAAGAAGCAGCAGGACGCCCTCAACGAGCAGCACGCCCCGCAGGATCCGCAGAAGAGCGAGTCGCAGTCCTCGCCCAGCGATCCCTCGGGCGACCGCTCGCAGCAGCAGCAGCAGCAGAAGGAGCAACTCGCGCAGAAGCAGCAGCAGGCCGCCGAGCAGAGCAAGGAGCTGGCGCAGGACGCCCAGCAGATGGCCCAGGAGAGCGAGACGCCCGCGGTGCAGCAGGCGCTCGAGCAGGCGGCCGAGGAGGTGAGCCACCACGGCGGTGAGCAGCAGCAGGCGGGCCAGCAGCAGAAGGCGCAGAAGAGCGGCCAGAAGGCCAGTCAGAGTCTGCAGAAGGCCGCCGCGCAGATGCAGCAGTCCGCGCAGCAGCAGCAGCAGCAGCGCGATTCCGAGAACCTCGCAGCCATGCGCCGCGCGGCGCAGGACCTGGTCTCGCTCGAGCGCGCCACGCAGCAGAACCTGAAGAGCAACGATCCGACCGAGCAGCAGGCCGACCGTCAGAGCGACCTGGCCGAGGGGATCTCGCGCGTGACCGACTCGCTTTCGGCGCTGTCGGAGAAGACGCCGTTCATGGGCCCGAAGATCCAACAGTCGCTGGGACGCGCGCAGCAGCAGATGCAGCAGTCGGGCCGGCAGATGTCGAGTGGTCAGAAGCAGGCTGGTGAGCAGTCGGGCAAGTCCGCCGCGCGTGCGCTGAGCGAGGCGGTGAACGCGCTGCGCAAGGCCGAGGAGGATGCGGCCGCATGCGCCAACCCCGGCTCGGGCATGCCCATGTCCCAGGGGCGCGGCCAGCGCATGAGCCAACTGGGCAACGAGCAGGGCCAGTTGAATCAGCAGACGAGGGAACTGGCGCGCCGCATGTCGCAGCAGATGCGCATGCAGGCGGGCGACGAGGCCGAGCTGCGGCGGCTGGCCGGCGAGCAGCGCCGGCTGCGCGAGCAGGTCGAGCAGGTGCAGCGCGAGGAGGATTCCGAGGCGAGCGCCGAGGAGAAGAAGCTGCTCGGACGGCTCGACCAGGCGCAGCGCGAGATGCAGGAGGCCGAGGAGCTCATGCGCCAGGGCGAGATGAGCGGCGAGCTCGAGGAGCGCCAGAACCGCATCCTGTCGCGGCTGCTCGACGCCACGCGCTCGATCAACCGACGCGACTTCGATCCCGAGCGCGAGGCCAGGCGCGGGGAGGAGGTCGCTCGCGAGGCCCCGGCGGAACTGCCGAGTGACCTGCTGCGCACGCGCGACCGGCTGCGGGGCGACCTGCTCAAGGCCGAGGCGGACCGCTACCCTGCGCACTACCGTGCGCTGA
>CADEFY010000150.1 GCA_902826705.1 uncultured bacterium | reverse complement strand
GACGTCGGAGGAGGGCCTGCAGCAGTTGCGCGAGGCGCGCTTCGCGCCGCCTGCGATCGCGCGGTACCTCCGTGCGACGGCGGCGCGCATCCGTGGCGACCTGCTGGCCAACCCGAGCGCCGTGCGCTCGATCGGATCGCTCGGCACGGCCTACTTCGCCGCCGCGTTCGTGGCGGCCAGCGCCATCTCGCTGGTGTGGGACCGGGAACTGGCGCTGGCCTTCTTCACGCGCACGTCGCTGTGGATGCTGGCCTCGTTCGGTTTCGTCACGCTCGGCGTGGGACTGCTGCGTGACCGGCACGGGCACCGGCTCGAGGGGCTCAATCTGCCACTCGCGCTCACGCTCCTGCGCATCGCGCTCGTGCCGGCCATCACATTGTTCCTGCTCGAGCAGCAGTTCCTGCTCGCGCTCGGCATCTACGTGGTCGCCGCGCTCACCGACGTGGTCGACGGCACGCTGGCGCGCGCCTGGGACCAGACCACCGAGCTGGGCAAGGTGCTCGATCCCCTCGTCGACATCGCGTTCAACCTCGCCATGCTCGCGGGCCTCGCTGCGGCGGAGATGATCGCCATGTGGGTGCTCTGGGTGGGGGTGCTCCGGTACGGCATCCTGCTCGTGGGAGGCATCGGCCTTCACTTGTTCGTGGGGCCGGTGCGCATCCGGCCCACCTCCTTCGGCCGCCTCACAGGCGTCGTCATGACCTCGCTCATCGCCCTCTACACGCTGCTCCTCGCCGTGCGCGGCGAACTGGCGCACCGGCTCACGCCGCTCACCGAAGTGGCGCTCGGCGTGCTGCTCTCCGCCACCGTGGTGCAGGTGCTGCTGCTCGGCTGGTTCAACCTGCGCGTGCTGCGCGGCCAGGCGCGCGAGGCGAGTCGGGTCGTGGACGACGTGGACTGGCGCGCCCGGTGAGCACGCCTGCACTCGAGGGCGACCTCGCCTGCTTCTTCCCCTCCGAGGTGCTGCAGTTGCTGCAGCTCGCACAGGCCACGGGCCGGCTCGAGCTCGAGCGCGGGGAGGAGCGCGTGGTGCTGCACCACGACCGCGGCCGGCCGGTGTTCGCGCGCACGAGCGGTCTGGCGGTGCGGGCGGGGGAGGTGCTGCTCCATCGCGGTGTGATCGGCCCCGAGGCACTGGCACGCGCGCTCGAGCGTCAGCGCCGCGAGCCGGCTCGCCGGCTCGGGCACCTGCTGATCGAGCAGGGCGACGCCACCGCGGCCGAGGTGCGCGATGCGGTGCACGAGGTCCTGCGCCGCATCGTGTACGGCGTGCTGCTCTGGCGCACGGGACACTTCCGGTTCGTGCCGGGCGCCCAAGCGGTCCCCGAGGACATCCAGATCGACCTGGACCTCGACCGCCTGATCCTCGAGGGGCTGCGACTCGCCGATCAGGAGCGCGCCGCGCAGCAGGTCGCCGGCCTCGACGAGGACGCCGCCCCGCGCTGAACGGGACCGCGCATCCGTTCAGCCACGGCGAACCCGGGGCCTGACGCCGCAGAATTCCCTGCCGCCCTGACGCGGACTGGACGTATCCTCGTCCCGCCGCGTCAGACCGACGTGGCGACAAGTCCCTGCCTCCCTCCCTGCCAAGAGGAGCACTGCCATGCCCCTTGCTCGTCCGACTCGGTCCCCCCTGGCGCTGGTCGCCGGCCTGATGCTCCTGGCCGCCCCGGTGCTCGCGGCGGACGCGGCGCCCGCGCGGGTGTCCGTCGCCCAGCCGTCGTCGCTCTACACCGCGCTCTTCCTTCCCTCGGCTCCGGTGCACGGACTCATGGCGTTCCTCGACGCCGAGACCGGCCAGATCACCTCGGCCTCGCTGCCGCTCATGATGCCCGACGACCTGCGCCCGCAGATCCCCATGGACGCGCTGTTCGAAGTGCAGATGCCGAACGGCTCGTTCATGGTCGACCTGCAGGGCACCGGCGAGCACTTCATGACGCTGCACATGGATGCGCTCGGCGTGTCGCGGCACTTCGGTTGCACCACGCACGATCACCGGGCTCCCGCGGCGAAGGCTGCCGAGACGCACGTCCTCCTTCCCTACGCGGAGCGCTGAGCCATGAAGACCACTCGACTCCGCCTCCTCGCCACGCTGCTCGCGGCGGCCACGCTGTTCGCCGCGCTGCCGTCGCATGCCGCCACGCTCGTGATCGTCAACAACGACGGCGCGGGTGAGGGCTTCAACGATCCCACGCCGGCAGCTCCCGTCGGCGGCAATCCGGGCACCACGGTCGGCCAGCAGCGCCTCAACCTGTTCCAGTACGCGGCCAACATCTGGGGCGCCCTGTTGCCCAGCACGGTCACGATCCAGGTGCGTTCGCAGTTCAACCCGCAGACGTGCACGGCGACGAGCGCGGTGCTCGGCAGCGCCGGGCCGGTCACGATCCACCGTGACTTCGCGGGCGCCCTCTACCCGGGCACGTGGTACCACGCAGCGCTCGCCAACCGGCTCAACTTCACGGACCTGAGCGCCGCCAACCCGGACATCAACGCCACGTTCAACTCCAACATCAACGGCTCTGCGACCTGCCTCGGTGGCACGAGCTGGTACTACGGATTCGACGGCCTCGAGCCGGCGCTGACCGTGGAACTGCTGCCGGTGCTGCTGCACGAGATGGGTCACGGCCTCGGCTTCAGCACCAACACGAGCGGCACGACGGGCAACTTCAACAGCGGCTTCCCGAGCGTGTTCGATCACTTCATGTACGACAACACCACGGGCCTCGTCTGGTCGGCGATGACGCCGGCGCAGCGTGTGGCGTCGGCGATCGGGGTGGACAAGCTGGCATGGAACGGCCCCGCGGTGTTCAACGGCGCCTCCACGTTCCTCGGCAAGCGGCCGCGCATGGTGATCAACTCGCCGGGCGGCATCGCCGGCACGTACCAGGCCGGGGCGGCGTCGTTCGGCGCGGCACTGACCGTGGGCGGCCTCACCGGCGACGTCGTCCTCGTCGATGACGGCGTCGCTCCCGGCAGCGACGGCTGCAGCGCGCTGATCAACGGCGCGGCGGTGGCGGGCAACATCGCGCTCATCGATCGCGGCACCTGCGCGTTCATCCTCAAGGCGCAGGCGGCTCAGGCGGCCGGGGCCACGGGCATCCTGATCGCCAACAACGTGGCCGGCATCCAGCCTCCCGGCGGCGTGGATCCGTCGATCACGATCCCGGTCATCGGCATCAGCCTGGCCGACGGCAACACGATCAAGGCCAACCTGGGGGGCGGCGTCAACGTGACGATCGGTCTCGATCCGACGCTCATGGCAGGCGCGGACAACTCGGGCCGTCCGCTCATGTACACGCCCAACCCGTTCCAGAGCGGCTCGTCGGTGTCGCACTTCGATGTCTCGCTGTTCCCCAACGCGCTCATGGAGCCGGCGATCAACGGCGACCTGAGTGACGACGTCGACCTCACGTACAACCTGTTCGGCGACATCGGCTGGTTCGACTACGTGGTCTCGACGCGGCTCGCGTTCTTCACGGCCGAGGACCGCACGGAGGGCATCGAGGTCGCGTGGGAGTTCGCCGACATGCGCGACGTCAGCGTGATCCAGCTGCAGCGCGCGCCCGCGCAGGTGGGTCCGTGGGAGGCCGTCTCGGCCGACTACGCGACCGACGGCACGCGCACGACGGCGCTCGATCGCGCGGTCGAGGCCGGCTCCACGTACTTCTACCGTCTCGCGGTCACCGAGCGGAACGGCGATGTGCGCAACCTGGGTCTGGCCGCCGTGCAGCGCGGGGTGGGGGGGGTCGGTTCGGCGCAGCTGTTCGCGGCGAGCCCCAACCCGGCTCCCAAGGCGACCACGCTGGGCTTCCGCATCAGCCGCCCCGAGTTCGTCCGGCTGCAGGTCGTGGACGCGGCGGGTCGCCGCGTGCGCACGCTGCACGAGGGCATGCTCGCGGCGGGCGAGCACGCGAAGTTCTGGGACGGTGCGGACGAGTCCGGCAAGGCGGCACCTGCCGGTCTCTACTTCGGCGTCATGGTCACCTCCGAAGGTCGTCAGAGCTCGCGCTTCGCGCTCGTGCGCTGATCGCGACCGCATCCCGCTGGGCCGACGCCCGGCTCGCCGCCCGATCGGGCGTGCGAGCCGGGCGTCCGGCTGCCCGCCCGCGGCCGTCACGCGAGCCGCCGCGTTGACGCGCCGTGCGGCTCACGCACGCTCGACGCTCGCCGCGCGGCATGGTCCACTCGCTGCAGCCGCGCCACGCGGGCGCGGTGACGCCCTGACCTCGGGATCCGACGGACCGTGAACGACCTGCACCTCCACCTCGCCGAGCGTTCGCCCTGGTTGCTGCTGCTGGTGCTCACGCTCGCCTGCGTGGCACTCGGCATCTGGGCGTACCGGTTCCGGCGACCGCCGCTGCCCGCTCTCGCGAAGCGCATGCTCCCGCTACTGCGCATCCTCGCGCTCGCGGGGCTCCTCTGGTTGCTGGCGCAGCCGGTGCTGGAGCGGGCGCTGCCGGGCCGCGGGGCCCGCGTCACGATCCTGGTCGACCGCTCGCGCAGCATGCAGTTGCCCCAGGTCGCGGGTGGCCCGTCGCGCGAGGCCGCGGCGGCGGCCCTCGCGCGCACGCTGACGAACGAACTACGCGGCGGCGCGCGGATCGAGCAGGCGCTGGTCGCCGCCGCGCTCGACACCGGCGGATCCGCCGACGCCACGGCGATCGGCAGCGCGCTCGCCGCACTCGCGGCCCGACCCGAGAGCGAACGGCCCGATGGCGTGGTGGTGGTGTCGGACGGCGCCGTCAACGCCGGCGTCGATCCGCTCCAGGCGGCACGCGCGCTGGGGGTGCCCGTGCACGTGGCGCCGGTCGGTGACGCGCTCGCGCCCGACCGCGCGGTGACCGAGGTGGAGTCCAGCCCGACGGCACGCGTCGGCGAGCCGGCGCGCGTGCGCGTGCGGGTGCGCAGCACCGAGGAACCCGGCACGCCGCTCGAGGTGCGCGTACTCGAGGAGGGCCGCGAGCGCGCGCGCGGCCGCACGATCGCCGCCGGCCCGGGCGCCGAGGCCACGGTCGAGGTGCGCGTCACGCCCACCCGCCCGGGGCTCGCGGTCTGGACCGCCCAGGTGGACGGTGCCCCAGGCGACGTCGCGCCTCAGAACGATGCCCGCGGCGTGGCGGTGCAGGTGCAACCGGGGCGGCTCGGCGTGCTCGTCGTCTCGAGCGGCCTGCAGTGGGATCTCACGTTCCTCCGCCGTGCGCTGCTGGCCGACTCCGGCCTCGCGGTCAGCGCGCGCGTGCGCTCGGGCGGCTCGGGGGGGTGGACCACGCTGGGCGGCGGCCGCAGCGCCGCGCCGTCGCCGCAGGACCTGGCGGGCCGCGCCGTGGTCGTGCTCGATGGGCTGGCCGCCGCCGAGGTGTCGCCGGCGTTCGACCAGGCGCTCGCACGCTTCGTCCGCGACGGCGGCGGCCTGCTGCTGCTGGGCGGCGAGGCACCGGGCGTGATGCGCTTCGGCACTGGCGCGCTCGCGGCGGAACTGCGCGTGCAGAGCGCCTCGGGCATGGGGCGCACCGCGGGCGCGCGACTCGAACCGGGCGGTGTCGAGGTCGCCGCATGGGACGACGACGCCGCTCGCGGCACCGAGGCCTGGGCCCGCGTGGCGCCGCTCTCCGAGGTGATGCCGCTCACCGCCCTCGCCGGCGACCGCGTGCTCGCGTCCGCCGTGGGCGGCGGCGAGCCGCTGATCTTCTCGCGCCGCGCCGGACGCGGCCCGGTGCTGTTCGTGAACGGCGCGGGCACGTGGCGCTGGTCGCTCTCGGGCACCGATCCGCTCCAGTCCGTGCGTGGGCCCCGGCTCTGGCAGCGCATCGTGCGCTGGCTCAGCGAGCCAGTGCAGGCGGAGCCGCTGCGGGTGAGCCCCGAGCGCTGGCTCACGCCCGCCGGCGAGTCCGTGCGGCTGCTGGCGACGCTGCAGGACGCGGCGTTCCAGCCGATCGCGGGGGCGGCGATCGAGGCCGACGCCACCGACGGCGCCGGCCGCCGCCTCGCGGTGCGGTTCGTCCCGCGCGCCGCCGGCAGCTACGAGGCCGTGCTGCCCGCGCCCTCGGCGGGCCGCTGGAGCGTGAGCGCGCGCGCGAGCCGTGACGGACGCGAGCTGGGGCGGGCGCGCAGCGAGTTCGCGGTGGATCGCTGGAGCCTCGAGCTCGCGCAGACGCAACCCGACCGTGCGGGCCTCGAGGCGCTGGCGGCGGCGAGCGGGGGCCGCGTGCTCGACGCGGGACGCGCCGGCGGCCGGCTCACGGTGGGCGAGCTCACGCGGCCGCGCACGCAGAGCACGCGGCTCTGGGAGTCGCCGTGGGTGTTCGCGCTGCTGATCGGCCTGCTGAGCGTGGAGTGGGCGTGGAGGCGGTTGCGCGGCCTGCCGTGACCCTGACCCGGGGCCGCGGCACACCGCTTGCCGAGCCGGTCGCGTGTCCCGCTTCTCGTGTCCGACCCGCCCCCGGCGCCGGAGCCCGCCATGGGCGTGCTGTCGCTGGCCGTCTCCCTGCTGTCACTGTGTGCTCCTGCCGCACGCGTGCTCGTCAACGAGGTGTTCTACGACGCGCTCGGCGATGACACGGGCTGGGAGTTCGTCGAACTGCTCAACCCCGGTGCGGCGCCGGCGCCGCTCGCGGGCCTGCGGCTCGAGTCGGGCGACGGCTCGCAGCCCGGCCGCTGGACGCTGCGCTGGACCGCCGCTGCGGGCGACACCGTGGCGCCGCATGCGCGCTTCGTCGTGGGCGGGGCGCGCGTCACGCCGCCCCCCGATCGCGTCGCGGCGCTCGACCTGCAGAACGGGCCCGATGCGCTCCGGCTCGTCTGGCCCGATGGCGCCGTCGAAGTGGTGGGCTGGGGCGCACACGAGTTCGCCGAGTACGCCTGTGGCGCGCCCGCGCCCGACGCCCCCTCGGGCAGCGCGCTCGCGCGCGTCCCCGACGGCATCGACCGGGGCGGCAACCTGCTCGACTTCCGGGTCGCGCCGCCCAGCCCGGGTGCGGCCAACCAGCCGCAGCGCGCGGCCGCCGTGGTGCGCGGCCGCACGCGGCTCGTGCCCGAACGCCCCTCGGCGGGCGAGGCCGCCGCACTCGAGCTGACGCTCGACAACCGCGGCGCGCTGGCGTGGAGCTCGGGCGAGGCGGTGCTGGCGCTGCTCGGCGAGCCGCTCGCCACGCCTGGCGCATGGCCGCTCCCCCCCCTCGCCCCGGGCCACCCCCCGCCCCCGCC